>DATENA010000272.1:0-23994 GCA_035275285.1 Fibrobacteria bacterium
GCGGTGGGGGAAGAGAATGCAGAGGTCTTGCGGGTGAGACCTGGGGTGGGGCGATTGGGGTTACGCCGCGGGGAGAATGCGCGCGGCGTGAAGAGAAGAAGGGACCGTCTCAGGCGGACTTGCGGGCATATCCCACGTAGGAGATGCCCAGGGAAGGCGTGAAGCGGAAGCGGAAGTCCCTGGGGACGCGGCGGGTGGCGAGCATCCGCCAGAAGGCGCGGCCCAGGCAGGGGCGCATGCCGGTCATTTCCACGGTGCGCATGCCGCTGCGGGCGCAATATCCGTCCAGCTCCGCCGGCTTGATGAACAGGGGAAGCACGTGCATGCGTTCGGGCGTGTTGCGGACGAACCATTCCAGGCCTTTGATGACGATGAGCCAGGCCAGCAGGTTGCGATTGAAGGTATGGAAGAAGAAGAGGCCGCCGGGGCGCAGCACCCGGGCGGCTTCGGCGATGACCCGCTCCGGGGCGGTGACGTGTTCCAGGAAATCCATGGCGGTCACGACGTCGAAGGCCGCGTCCCGGTACGGGAGGCGGTAGGCGTCGGCGATGCGGTAGGCGGCGGGAACCGAAGCGGGGAACGCGCGGGAGGCGGCCACCTTGAGGCTGCCGCGGGACATGTCCACTCCGGAGACCCGATGGCCTTGGGCCGCCAGGGCGTTGGCCAGGAAGCCGGCGCCGCAGCCGATGTCGAGGATGCGCCCGGGCCCGTTCAGGGCGTTGCGGATGCGCTCGGAGACCCATGGATTCTTCAGTTCGCCTTCCGCGCGGAGCAGGGCCACGGGGTCATCGTAGGCCTCGTACCAGCGGTCCCCAAGCCCCTCGTAGAAGGCGTTGTTGACGGCGGCCAGGTCGGTGGCGGCCGTGGCGGCGTTCGCGATCAGCGGGCCGGGGGCAGGGCCGGTTTCCATGGTCCGTTCCAATACAAAATCTGGTAGCCCAGGAAAAGGGCGGTGAGCGCGGTCTGGCCCGCCAGGAAGAACCCGAAAAAGCCGCGGCCGGCGTCGGAGGACAGGTCCGCGGCCAGGGTACCCGTCATGTTACCCTGGGAAGCGGACGGGGAGGCGAAGCGCCAGGCCCCGGCCAGGCCGAGCAGGACGGGATGCAGGACGAAGAGGAAGGCGTGCAGCCACATTTCGCCTCCCGTGCATCGGCGCGCGTGGATCCACTCGTCCTTGGTGATGAACAGGGTGGAAAAGGCGGCCGCCCCCAAGTAGGCGATCAGGGCGCCCCGGGAAGGGGGCAAGGCCAAGACCAGCCCGTAGCAGGCGAGCACGGTGAGGGTGTCCAGCGGATGGCCCCAGCGTTCCCAGGCGGGCAGGCCGCGGCGGCGATGGAACCAGGCTTCATCGAGGAGCATGCCCAGGGAATGGGCGAGGAAGGGAAGGAGGGCCAGGCGCCACATGGTTATGGTTCAGGCTTTGCGGAGCATGGCGCCGTAGACGGTGAGGCCGGGGCCGAAGGCCAGGCTGGTGATGAGGGTGCCGGAGGCCACGCCCGCATCGGCCAGCAGGGCGGCCCAGACATGCGGCAGGGTGGCGGAGGACATGTTGCCGTAGGCCTTGAGGGCCGCGCGGCTGGCGGCCACCTGGCCGGGCCGCAGTTCCAGGAGCTCGGCCACCTTGTCGATGATGCGGGGGCCGCCGGGATGCACCGCGAACACGCCCTTGGAGAACGCCTCGGCCGGATCCGCGCCCGTGCGATCGAACAGGCGGCGCAGGAAATCCTTCAGGGTGCCTGCGATGAGCTCGGGCACTTCCCGGGCCAGCAGCATCTTCATCCCGCGGTCCCCCAGGCTCCAACCCATGGCGCCCAGGGATCCCGGAATGATCTCTTCATGCACGCCCAGGAAGCGGAGTCCTTTCGGCGCGTTCCCATCGTCCGGGCGCACGCTGTAGCGGATATGTCCGTCCGAGAACAGGCTTTGCACCACCAATTGCTCAGGGATATGCCGGCTCGGGTCCAGGTGGAGGGTACAGGTCTCCGAATGCACGATGTCCACGCGCCCCGGGGCCGCGGAACGGGAGCGGGGCGAGGCCAGGCACGCGGTGGCCATGCGCAGGGCGGGCATGGAGGCGTAGCAGCCCATATGGTAGGCATGCAGGACCCCGGTGCGTTCCTGCCAGCCGCGGCGCATCACCAGCTTCTGGGCGGCGCTGGGAGCCGCATAGCCGGTGCAGGTCACGTGGATGAGTTCGCCGGGGGGAGCCGCTTCGTCCGCGGGATAGAACGCCTCCAGCATGCGATCTGCGATTTCCGAAAACACGTCCATGCGGGCGCTCATGCCCGCCCCGCGGGGGTCCTGGTCCAGGTTGAAAAGGCGCATGCGCTCCCAGTCCAGGTGCAGGAAATCTTCCAGGTCATGGCCCCGGTTCGCCAGGCTTTCCGGACCGCAGCCGAAGCGGGTGACGTACCGTTCCATGGAACGGCGGAAGGCTTCCCCGTCGAAGCCGGCCCCGCGCGCGACCGTTTCCGATTTGGCATGGGCGGAAGACAGCCAGCGCACCGAGGCCGCGTGGTCGGCCGCGTAGCGGGGCCGCAGGATGCGGAAGTCCCCGATCAGGCCATTGAGCGCAATGTCGGCCATGGGAGTCCTTGCGTGGGAAAACCAGAAGATAAATGAAAAGCCCGGTGGGAGCCAGGAATTAATAACCAAGCAAATTGAGCTCAGAAAAAATCACGGAATTTCCCCAATCGAAACAAATACCATGGTAAAAGAACGCCCATTAGATTTTAAGGTCAAGGAAATACAATCGAAAACAATTCAGGCTCCATGAATTCCATCGGTCCAGTGATAACTATGGCTCTGCCGGTGCTCCAAGTTTCACCGCCATCTTTGGTCATGTAAATTGACCCGCCTTTGCCTGCAGCGTATCCAGTCTGAGCATCGGTGAAACAGATGCTGTTCAGCGAAACAGGGTGGGTCCCGACCCAAGTTTCAGGGATGATCTCCTTCCAAGTATCACCACCATCACCGGTTTTCAGCATGATTCTTCCCGTTTTTCCCGCGGCGTACCCGGTTTTACCATCGACGAAATAAATTGATTGCAACGATTGGACGGAATTACTTGCAAGCTTAATCCAAGTACTTCCGCCATTGGTTGTTTTCAGTATCGTCCCGTTTTCTCCGCAGACAAATCCCGTCATGAAATCGGTAAAGAAAATGGATTGAAGCGACTGAGCGACACCGCTTGCAAGAGCAGTCCAAGTTGAACCCCCATCAACCGTTTTAAGAATCGTGCCGTTGCCTCCGGCTGTATATCCATTCCCAGATTCCGAAAAGTACAACGCATTCAACGATTGGGTTACGCCGCTGGAGACCGATTGCCATGAAATGCCAGCATTGGTCGATTTTAGAATAACTCCATTTTGACCCACGGCAACACCGTTTTTGCTGTTCATAAAAAGAATGGAATTCAAATTCGTTGTGGTACTCAGCGAATGTGCGCTCCACGAATTTCCGCCATTCACGGATTTGATGAATGCTCCGCTATCGCCGACGGCAAATCCAGTCATGGCATCAAGGAAATCGATTGAGCGGATATTTTTTGATGTTCCGCTGTAAACAGAATCCCAGGTACCCCCACCATTGGTGGTTTTAAAAAGTATACCTGCGTCTCCGCCTGCAAATCCGATTTGATTGTGGATATTAAGAGTCAAACTGCCTAAGAGCGACCAATTGCCGACTCCGTCCTGCTCTTGTACATAAAGCGTATGCGCCGAACCTGCCGCAAAATCCGCCGACGGCGCATAACTGGTATCCGAACCGCTTGAGCCGTTCGCTTGATCTGGAGGGGTGTCCAATCTATATCGATACAAGCCGCTCCCACCATTGCCACCCGTTGACCAGTGCCATATCGGCCTGGAATTTGTCGTATGAAAGGAGGTCGAGGAAATTTTAGGGGCAAGTGGCGGAGTCAAATCCAGTTCGATTTTTCTTGAAGAAATATAGGACCAATTGCCTGCGGAGTCCTGCTCTTGCACGAACAACGTATGGACCCCTTCCCGCAGTCCGGGAGGATTGGGCTTGAAGGTTTTGCCGGTTCCCGCCGCGCTCCCCTCGGAGAAAGTGGAATCATCCAACTGGTACCGGAACCAGCCCTTATCCCCATTCCCTCCCGATGTCCAACTCCAAACCGGAGCAGGATCATTGGTGGGCGATGACGGGTTGACGACGATATTGGGAATTCCGGGAGGCGTCAAATCGACCTTGATGGAAAACCGCCCGGCGGCGGACCAATTCCCCGCGGCATCGCGCTCTTGGACGTACAAGGCATAAACCCCCTCCTTGAAACCTTTTTCCCAGGTAAACGAGGTATCCTTGGTTTCGCCTATCCCGGTAAAGTCTTCCTTGTCCAGATTAATACGATATACCCCGGCCCCGCCATGACCCCCGCTTTTCCAAGTCCATGTGGGGGTCGTCATGGCGGTTTTCGCTGGGCCGGTCACTATCGGTTTATCGGGGGCGGTGGTATCATAATAAACCGTGATGGACGCGGCATAGGTATTGCCCGAGGTATCCTTGGCCGTGCGCGTCACGATATTGGCACCCTCTTTCAGGGTTTCCTTGAGAAAAATCTCCTGATCCTTTCCATCCACGCTCCAGGCTACGGCTATGGGCGATTTGTTGGAGTAGGAATTGTTCGGCGGGGAAAAAATATTGATGACGGGACCCTTTACCGCCTTCACCCGCTTCACTACCGAAGTGTCATTGCCCTCGGTATCACGGACATAGAAACCGACCGCGACCTCTTTTTCATCATCGTATTTGTACGCAACGGATTTGAGTTCCGAAGCCGAATCGTCCCAAGCTCCATCCCCATTCAGATCCCATTTGAACCGGGTCACCGCGCCGTATTCCTGGGTGACCTTGGGCGTAAACGTCATGGTCCGGCCCACGGGTATCGTGGTATCGCGGCCCACATCGAGGATCGGGACATCCTGCTTTACCAGGATCAGGGAAACGGCCTTCTTCCCGCTATCTGCTCTGCTGATGGCCGTAATGAATGATTTCCCTTCCTTGATGGGGCGGACCTTCCCCGCGCTGTCTACGACGGCGATAGCGGGCGATGCGGAGGCCCATTGGATTAGGGGGACCAAGTTGGAGGGATACAATTTGGCCTGAAGCATTTTTGGTTCCCCGCCCACATACAGTCTGAGCGTGTCGGGGCTGATTCGGAGGCTGTCCACTTTTTGAGCAGGGTACACCATCACACGCAAGGAATCGGTTTTCGTCGGAGTATCAATGGACCTCGCGGTGACGTAGGTTTCTCCCTCGCGGAGCCCCAGGATTCGGCCATTCACTATGCGCGCGATGGAGGAATCCCGCACGGAAAAGGCCGCCTCGGGATTGGCCGCCTGAGGACGTACCTCGACCTGCAAACTCTCAGCCGCGCCTTCCACGAAGAGTTCCAGCCTGTTTTTCGGGAACCGGACGCTCTCCACGGAAATAGGGTCCGAAACGGCGACCATGGCCGAATCCGCAATCGTTTCATCTTCCTTGGAAACCGCTTTGACCTTGGCTGCTCCCCGCTTGAGCCCCTGGATCTGTCCTCCCCCGACTATCAAGGCCACGGTGGAGTCGTCAACGTGCCAGGACACGGCATTGGCGGTGGTGGGAAAGGCCTGCAAGGTGAATTGTCCGGTTCGTCCCTTCGCGGCAATCTTCAAGGTATCGGGCGCGATCTTGAGGCTATCCGGCAGCTTGGGGTTCGGAAAGACCGTGACGGGAATGTCCGCGTGTTTTGCGGTATCCGATTTCAGCGAGACATGCAAATACGCCGTGCCGGGTGCCATGCCCCGCAGGCCCTTTGGATCTATCTCGAAAATCTTGGGGTTTGAGGAGGTCCAGAGCAAGGACTTGTCGGCAAGGTCGGCGGGTTCCACCGTGACTGTAGGAAGGGGGACAGTCGCCTTTTTAGGAATACGCAATTCCAGGATCTCGAATCCGACCTTGCTGGTGGGGAGAATAATGGGCTGATGGATTTCGACTTGGTTGGTTTTTCCATCGAATACCCGGTCGACAAGATACGTCACCCGTCCGCCTTGGTACCCGATGAGGGTGACCAGCATATCCCCGTCGAGGGCGTGCGGGGCCGGCAAATCTTTCAATTGATCGGCGGAGCGGACCTTTCCATGGAACAGGAGATCCAATGTGTTTCCGTGGGTATCCTTGAGGATGATTTGTACGGAATCATAGCGCGACAAGGAGTCCACGAATTTTTCAGGCAGGGTGAAGGTGTCCGGCTCCTGCTTGGTGAGGCAGCCGAAGAAAGCCGCCGTCAAGACCGCCAAAACAAACCCGTACCGATAGGGGCGGAAACGTTTAGTTGCCCAATTCATTATGGTTCCCGGGAGAAGTGGATTCGGACAATACGAAATAGGCGGTCGCGGCGGCCGCAGTCACTCCCAGCCCTCCAAGGGTCCACCACAAAACAGGATGCGATTTCTTGCGGGATTTGGAAGTCGTGGTCAAGGTCGAGTCCGCGCCCCTGGGATGCCCATACAGGTCATGCTCCCGGACATACTTCTGCTCCTTCAGGAAGTTCGTTTGGACGTTCTTGAAGAGGGCCTGGATGTCATCGCTGACGTAGAGGTCGGTGAGTTCAATCGTCGGCATGAGCTTTACAAGCTGCACCATGCAACTTTCCGCTTTTTTGCGGGTGGACGAATCCGCCGCGTAGATTACGCTCAGATACTTGTAGGTGAAGATTTGGTCATTCTCGGATGGATTGGGATAGGACTGTCGGAAGGTTTCCAGGGGGGGGAGGATCCGGTAAAAATCGCCCTCGAAATAGGCATGACTGATGTCATACTTGTTGAGGGTGCCATCGATATTGAAACCGAAGGCCGCGTGGATCTTGGGAGCGAGAAGGAGGCTCAGGAGGAGGAGATACGGCATAAAGGCTTTGGGGAAAGATGAAAATCGGATTCGTTTCGGAAAAGCCATACGTGTGGTTCTCATTGGAAATCGAGGTCCAAAAGCATGCGCCCGGATCCAGGCCCGGCAAAGCCGATAGTCACGGGATGGCGGCACCGGTGCTGAAAGGTAAAAACAGCGTGACCATTTGGACAAGCCTCGGGGATGAAAGGGTTGTGCGGCAGGGGAATCATTCCGATTCCGGAGGATTTTCAAAGCTTTGGCGCTTCTTTTTCCGTTCCAAGGCGCGTGGCTCTGGCCCCGACCTTGACGAACCCTCGATTCTTGCTTTCGATTTCGAAAGGGCCCAATAGGTGTACCTCGGGGTTTTTCTCCGGAATATGTAACGATCGAAAATCATTTCCGGGAAAAGTAGGATATGGGCGTGAAAATGACTGTGTTCCCCGTCACGGAGCCAGGGCGAAATCCAAAGCAGCCTGACGGAAGGAAATTCGATTCAGGGAGGTTTTGTCGTCACGAGCGCCCCGGCTTGGAACGCATCATCCTTAGCGGGTGTAGAAAAACTTCCCCAGGATGCGGTTGCCCGATTGCACGAAATAGACGCCTATCGGGGCTTCCGCGCCTGCTGAGGTTTTGCCGTTCCATTGGTATAGATATCCGGTAGGATGCAAGGTGGCGACCTTGTTCCCCATCATACCGTAAAGGCTCAAAGGTTCGCTGACATGAGCGGCTTTTTCACCCAACTGGATAAGAACCAGGCTGCCGGTTTGGCTGGCCTGGAATCCCGAAGATTTTTGTTTTGCAGCAATGGTTCGAGTCGCCGGAGTTTCCACTGAATCGTAAGTGATACGAATAAGTTGGACTGTATAAAGAAGGTCTTTCGGTTCACTTTGAATGGTAGGCTTGAATCCATTTGCAAGCAGTTTGCTTAACACGGCCGAATCCGGATGGCTCGTAAGTTCGCTATAATAATACGTACGACTTCCTGAATCCGCTCCTTCCGCACTGCGGAGCGTTTGCTTCAGAACCGCATTTCCATACCACGTATGCAAAGTGGGCTTTTCGACATTCTTTCCGACCGCATCATAAAGATTTACGGTAGTTCCGCTGACGGTGGAAGCGAAGCCGAACCAATAATCGTCCCACCCAGGCGTTTTATGAGTGAAGGGTACGCTATCCAGTTTGACGAAGTACCCATCCGTCCTTGTTGAAAATTGTGTCTCACCTTTTTTACGATAAGCAAAATTCACATCTCGCTTTTCCCAAATATCACAGTTCGTCCCTTTTGCCCAGTCGGTAATTATGCGGTACTCGGTTTCGTCATGCAGAACGGTGGCGTTCCCCATCGCTTTGCCGAGCTTGACGCTCGCGCCTTGGGGCTGGAGGCTGGAGGATGAGTTCCCCTTAAGAATGATCTGATAGGCTTCTTGAAGATGGTAGCCTTGATCACAAATTTTTGCACCCGCCCAGGCGGCCAGAAAGAGGCTGGTCAAAATAGTGAGTTTTTTCATAGTGCGTACTACCCTAATGTAGGCAGTTTTCCTTCTGGCGCAAACCCATTTCCTTTATTTCTAATTTCTTGGCATGCCTCTCATCCGAATCCGTTCGAAGGGAAAATCCCCTCAATTCTCGCGATTTTGCCGTTTGATACGGCTTCACGACCTTTTGACCACGGATGAATTTGGACCTTTATCGGCCCCACCTCCCGCTTCCCAATCCGCCCGGTTTCGCGCATGACGGCTCCGGTGCGGAAACCCTGCCGCGTCCTGTACATCTCCTCCACCTACAGCCGCGACGAAAAGGACAACCAGAATCCCTGGATGATCGACACCATCCGCCATCTCCGGGCCAGGGGATATGAAATCGAAGTGCTCGCCCCTTCCTTCAAGGGGCTGCGGACCCATACCGTGGGCGGCGTCCTGGTGCATCGCTTCCGGTATTTCTTCCGGGACCGGGAGGCTCTCACCCATGATCAGGGCGCGCCCAACAAGATCCGCGGCAGCCTGTTCTTCAAATTGCTCCTCTTCCCCTACGTATTCTTCGGCATGCTGGCGGCCATGCGCGTCGCCCGCAAGGGGCGGTACGACTTCATCCATTGCCATTGGCCCTTCCCCCACGGCCTGATGGGATGGGCGGCCTGCCTGGCCGCGCCGGGCAGGCCCAGGCTTATCCTCCATTTCCACGGGGCTTGCCTGCTGCTGGCGGCCAAGTTCAAGCCCATCGCGCCCATCCTGCGCTTCTGCCTGCGCCGCGCCCGGGGCGTGGTCTCCAACTCCGGGTTCACGGCGGGATTGGTGGCCAAGCTGATGCCGGTGGAGCAAAGCGTGATCGGGTTCGGTTCGCCTTTGGAAGGCGATCCCCTGCCGCCCGCCCGGAACCGGACCAAGGTCATCCTCACCGTGGGCCGCGTGGTGGAACGCAAGGGCATCGCCTATCTCCTACGCGCCCTGCCCAAAGTCGCCGCCGTCCTGGACGCCAAGGTGGCCATCGTCGGCAAGGGCGATCCCAAGGTCGAGGCGGACCTGCGCGCGCTCGCGGCGGAGCTGGGCCTGGGCGATCGCGTGGAGTTCGCGGGCAAGGTCCCGGAGGCGGACCTCATCCGCTGGTACCGCACTTGCGACGTGTTCTGCCTGCCCGCCATCGTGGATTCGCAGGGGGAGACCGAGGGCCTGGGAGTGGTGCTGCTGGAAGCCCTCAACTACGCCCGCCCCGTGGTGGCCTCGAACGTGGGCGGCATCCCGGACATCATCAAGGACGGCCGCACGGGATTGCTGTGCCCGGAGAAGGATCCGGAGGCCTTGGCCGCGGCGCTGCTGCAACTGCTGTCCGATCCGCGCCTGGGCGAGACCCTGGGCCGCCAAGGCCATGAGTTCGTTCGGAGGGAGTTCTCCTGGGAGCACATCGTGGCCTTGTGGGAGGCGTTCTACGCCAGGGCCTCGGCGCCGGAGTGATGGACCCGGCTATTTGATTGATCCGTTTAATTTGATTGATCCGTTTTTGATTGATCCGTTTACTTAAGCGACCCGCCTACTTAAACGATCCGTCTACTTAAGCGGACGCAACCCGTTGGCGGCGCGGATGGCGTGCATCCTGGCCCATACCCCCTTGTCGGATTTGCAGAAGCGCGTGAGCGCCGAAGCCGTGCATTCCAGGGCCGCCGCCGCGGGCGCGAGCCGGCCCTGGTGCCAGGCCAGCGCGTGCAGGGCGCGCAAGGCGAAACGCGGGAAGTCCGCATGGGCGGGATTCGCGCCGGCCCGGAAGGGCGGCAAGGATGCCGCGGCCAGGGCGGGATCGCAGCCGGGCAGGGACGCGGAAAGCGCCAGGTTCAGGCGCAGGCGGGCCAGGGCGGCGTGGAGGTTGCGCAGGGACGCGCGCGAATCGACGGATTCGGCGGTGAGCTTCGACTCCGGATGGGTCAGGCGCACGCCGCTATAGACCCGGTTGCGCTTCTGCCCGCCCGGACCGGAGCCTTGGAAGCGCGCCTGCCCGCAGGCGCGGAGCAGCTCCTCCGGCGGCAGGGCCAGCCAGGCATAGACGGAAAGCACGGGCAGGCCGCTCCCGGGCGCCTCGGAAGCCGCCGGTGGCGGAAAGCCCATTTCCCCGGAATCGCCCATGGTCAGGGCGGAATATAACAATGCCGTTCAGGCGGAAGAGGCGGATGAGGCCGCGGACGGATGCGCCGCGGGCGTTTCGCCGCCGTCGATGACCTCCCGCAGCTTGCGGACCAGGGTCCCGGGGCTGAACGGCTTGCCCAGGAAAGCGGCGCTGTTCTGGAACACGCCGTGCCGCAGGATGGCATCGTCCGTGTACCCGGACATGTACAGCACCTTCAGGCCGGGCCTCAAGACGAGCAGCTTTTCCGAGAGTTCCCGGCCGCTCATGCCCGCCATCACCACGTCCGTGAGCAGCAGATCGATGGGGGCCGGGTGCCGATCCACCACCTCCAGGGCCGCGGCCCCGGAACCCGCTTCCAGCACATTGTACCCGTGCGCCAGCAACACCTGCCCGATCAGCCGGCGGACCATGTCTTCATCTTCGACCAGCAGGATGGTCTCCTTGCCGGTATCGGCGGCACGGGTCCCCCGGGCCGGTTTCGCCGCGTCCGCATCCTTGCCCGGCTTGGGCTGATCCGCCGCAGGCAGGTACACGGAGAAGGAGGTGCCTTTGCCGACCTCGCTGGCAACGGATATGTTGCCTCCCGCCGTCTTGACGATTCCATATACGGTGGACAGGCCCAAGCCCGTCCCCTGTCCGGGGGGCTTGGTGGTGAAGAACGGCTCGAAAAGGTGGGCCTTCACCTCGTCGCTCATCCCCAGGCCCGTGTCCGCCACCGTCAGGCGGACGTAGCGCCCCGGGTCGACGGTGAAGAAGGTGCCGGCCTGCCCTTTGTCCAGGCGGGTGTTGGCGGTTTCGATCAGCAGACGGCCGCCCCGCGGCATGGCGTCCCGGGCGTTCAGGGCCAGGTTGAGGATGACCTGTTCCATCTGTCCCGGATCCATGTTGATCTTGGCCAGCGCCGCGTCCCCGGTGGTCGCCAGTTGGATGTCTTCGCCGATGAGGCGGCCCAGCATCTGCCGGATCTCCCCCACCACCTGGTTCAGATCCAGCATGCGGCTGGCCAGCACCTGGCGCCGGCTGAAGGTGAGCAACTGGCGGGTCAGGGACGCGGCGCGCTCGCCGGCGCGGCGGATCTCGGCCACGGTGGCCTGCATGGGATCGGTTTCGCGCATGGACCTGGTCAGGAGCTCGCTGTATCCGTTGATGGCGGTCAGCAGGTTGTTGAAATCATGCGCCACGCCGCCCGCCAGGCGGCCCACCGCTTCCATTTTCTGGGACTGCCGCAACTGTTCCTCGCTGCGGTGCAGGGCCTCTTCGGCCAGTTTCCGTTCGGTGAAGTCGTACGCGGAGGCGATGACGAGATGGACCCGCCCTTCCCCGTCGCGGATGGCGGCGCTGCCGGCCACCAGCCAGCGTTCGCCCGATCCCTGCCGGTCTTCCAGGCGCAGGACCTTGCCGGCCGGGCCCGGGCTTTCAAGGCCCATCGTTCCCGTTTCCGCGGCCATCGCGGCGGCCATGGAGGGCCAGGTCACGGGCGCGCCGGCTTCATCGCGGGCGGATAGCGCCGCCGCAAGGTTCTCCAGGGAGGTGTCCAGGATCTCCTGCGCGGAAGCCATTCCCAACAGCCGGGCCGCGGCATCGTTCGCGAACACCACGCGGCCGGTGGAATCGGCCACCACCACGGAATCGGAGATGGCGCGCAGGATGGCTTCCGATTGCTCCTTGGCGCGGCGCAGGGACTCCTCGAAACGCTTGTGCTCGGTGATGTCCCGGCACACCGCCAGCAACCGCTCGGGCTCCCAGGCGGGATTGAGGATGGGGGTGATGATCACGTCCCACCACTTGGGCTTGCCGGTGACGCTGGGGCAATATCCCTGGAACTTCCCCACCCCGGTGCGCATGGCGGCCCGCACGGCGTTCTCCGCCTTGCCCCGGTCCTCGCCCCGCCAGAAATCCATCCAGGAACGGCTGATGAAGGCCTCCGGATCCTCGATCTCCATGAGCCTGCGGCCGCTGTGGCTGATGGAGAGCAGGGTCCCCTGCGGATTCAGGACCATGATGCAATCGCGGCTGCTTTCGATGATGCGCCGGCCGAAGGCCTCGCTGTTGGAAAGCTCCTCTTCCACGCGCTTCCGCTCGGTGATGTCGACGCCGAATCCGATGGTGCCGCCGTTCACCGGGTCGGGCGTGAACCAGATCTCCTGCACCCTTTTGCGCTCGCCTTGTCCGTGCTCATACTCGAAATGGACCGACTCCCCCCGCAGGGCCCTTTCCAGCAGGTGCCGGCATTGGGGCCATCCTTCCAGCGCGCTTTCCCCCACCACCTCGTTGTCGCGCAATCCCACGGCGCGCAAGGCGGCCCCCCGCGACTCCAGGAACACGCCTTCGGCGTCCAGCCGGCAGGCCATCAGGGGAAGGTTGTCGAGCAGCATGTCCAGGAGCCGTCCCTTGGTGCGCAGGGATTCCGCGTCGGCCGCGGGAACGGCGCTCTCGTAGGGAAGGAGGGTGGGTAACTCCGCAGTTACTTTTCCGGACCGTTCGCGGTGCGCGGCCTCTCCCGTCTCCCGCAGGTTGAGCACCAGCCATGTCTGGCCGTCCTCGCCCCGGCTCCGGGTCACGTGGGCTTCCAGGCGTTTCGAAGGCCCGGGCAGGGCGCCGCGGTCGAATCCGCGCCCCTCGTGGGACCGGCGATCGACGCGGAAGTCCACGCGGTAGGAAGCCCCGGAGGAAGCGAGGGCGGACGTGAAGGCCGCGCGCACGTGGTCGCGATCGTCCTGATGGATGCGATCGAGGAAGTCGCCGGGCGCCGGAGAAGCCAATCCCAGCAGGCGCAGGCCGGCCGGATTGATGTAAAGGGGCAAACCGTCGCGATCCAGCAAGGCAAACCCGTCGGCGCTGCATTCGAGCAGGGCCTCCGGCGAGGGAAGAGCACGCTCTGAAACCATTTGCAGGAAAAAACGTTATTCCCCGGCGGTAAGCAAGATTTTTTTTCCGGGCTTTTTCCGCTTTATTCGCCCAATCGGCGCACGAAAGCGATGAGGGGGGCGTATTCCTCGTCCCGGATCACCGCTCCGAAGAGAGGTATTTGGATAGCGGAATCAAGGAATTTTGGGTGGCCGCGAGGCGATGGCGGGCAGCATGCCGCGCATTTCCCGGACCTTCAAGGTGCCGAGGACGAAAGGCAGGGTCCAGAAGGCCGCCAGCGCGCCCAGCCGGGCGCCCGGGGAGAAGCTTTGCGGCTGCAGCTGGACCGCCGCCCCCAGGATCCAGCCGCAGGCCAGCCAGACCAGGACGGGTCCCAGGCGCTTCCAATCGAGCGTGATGGGGTACAGTTCCTGGCTTTTCCGGGTGATCATCACCGCAATCACAAGATAACAGAAGATGGCCGAGAGGGTGGCGCCCCACAGCCCCAGGCGCGGGATGAGCAGGAGGTTCCCGATCAGGGTGGCGGCCGCCCCGGCGCCGTTGGTCCACATCAGGTAATCCGTCCGCTTGGCGATGTAGAGGCCCAGGGTGAAATGCACCACCCAGGCCTGTATGGCATAGGAGAGGAGCACGCCGGGGACGATTTCCAGGCCGGGCCAATAGGCCGGGGCTATCAAGGTCCGGCCCATCACCGGCAATGCCACCAGCTTGTCCAGGAAGACCATCAGGGTGACGGACGCATAGCCGATGAAATGGCACAGGTAGGCCAGCACGCGCCCGAACAGGTCCGCCGCGTCCGGGTCTTTCTGCCGCTGCTGGAAAAAGGGCTGCCAGGCCATGCGGTACATCTGCACCAGCAGCAGGCCGAAGACGCCGAGCTTCCAGGCCCAGGCGAAGAGCCCGGAGAGCTGCTGGACATCGTAACCCCGGCCGGGGTACAGGCGATCGATGTCCGCCTGGGACAGCAGGCGCATGAAAATGCGCCCCGCCATCTCGTTGACTGTCCCATAGAGCCCCGCCGGGACCAGCGGCAGGCCGAAGCGCAGGAGTTGGCGGAAGAGCGGCCCCCGGAAGGCGCCGCGCAGGTTGGCCAGCAGCACCGGCAGCGCCGGCATCAAGGTGAACGCGCTGGCGGCGAGATTGGCCATGAACACGCCCTCGATCCCCTTGCGCAAGTGCAGCACGAAGTAGAGGTTGGCGGCGATGTTGACCAGCACGTTGCCCAGGTTGATGAGCGCGAAACGCAATGCCGCGTGCTTCAGGCGCAGATGGGCCATGGGAACCACTTTGAGGGTATCCAGCACCAGGATGCCGGCCGCGTACAGGAACAGGGTGCGCTGGGAATCCGGCATCAGGAAGATCCGGGCCAGGGGCCCGGAGACCGCGATCATGGGCAGGGAGAAGGCCAGGGAGCCCAGGGCCTGGCTCCAGAAGGCGGTGGAGAACAGCCGCTTGCGGCCCTCCTCGTCCTCGTCCTGGGACAGCCGCAGGTACGCGGCGTCGAAGCCGAATTGGTAGATGATGTTCATGAACGCGATGATCGCGAAAACGATGTTGCTGACGCCGAAGTCGGCCGTGGTGAGCACGTGGGTATAGAAGGGGACCAGCAGGAAATTGAGGAAACGGCTGGCGATGGAGGAAACGCCGTACACCAGCGATTCCTTGGCGAGGGCGCGGATGCGGCTTATGCTAACGACCCTCGGACAGTCGGTTAATCAGGAACTCCGCGAAGCCGCTCTTCTTCATGGCCGCTTGGGTCTTGCTGATGTCGTAGGCGACGCGGATGATTTCCACCGTCATCTTCTCCGTATCGCAAAGGCACCAGCTCGCCAGGGGATTGCGGTCCCGCGGCTGGCCCACGCTGCCGTCGTTCACCAGGATGCGCTGGTCGGGTTCCAGGGAATACATCAGGGTCTCGGAAACCTTGAAGGACTGCTCCCCTTCCATGATGACGATGATGGGCCAATGGGTATGCCCGATGAAGCAGATCTTCTCCGTGAAGAAGGAGAACGCGTCCACGGCATCGTCCAGGCTGGAAACGTATTTCCAATCCGCCGGGGACCAGGGGCTGGCGTGCACGAACAGGAGGGGAGGCTCCGAAACCATGTAGGGCAGCTTGGAGAAGAAATCGATGGAAGCGGGCGTCAGGACCTTGCTGGTCCATTCGATGGCCTTCTGGGCGTTGTAGTTGTTCCAGCCTTCGGAAGACTCGCGGCCGATGGCCACGCTGTCATGGTTGCCCAGGATGGCGACGTCGCTGTTCTCGGCGACCAGCTCCACGCATTCGTTGGGGAAGGGTCCGTAGCCCACGATGTCCCCGAGGCAGACCTTCTTGTCGACCCCGAGACGCTTCATGGACTCGAGCACGCGCTGGAGCGCTTCCAGATTGCCATGGATGTCGGAATAAATTCCGTACTTCATGAAAGCCTAAATTAGCATTATTTGGCCGGAGAAACGTCGGGACGGACGGCCAGTTCGGCGGGTTTGGCCGCCGCATTGGCGGGGTCGTCCGCAAAGACCGCGCGCTCGGGATCCTTGGCGCAACGGAAGCCGACCTTGAAATTGCGGAAACCGGGACGGTTGTTGTACCGGGCGGTCAGGCTCAGAGAGCCGGATTCGCTGTACCAACTGGCGCCGCGGATGACCTTGGCGGTGCCGGTGGCCGGTCCCTTGGGATGATCCAGCTCCGCCGGGTTGTATTCCCCGTACCAATCCTGCACCCATTCGAACACGTTCCCGGCCATGTCGTAGAGGCCCCAGGCGTTCGGCTTCTTGAGGCCCACCTTCTGGGTGCGGTTGTCCGAGTTGTCGCGGTACCAGGCGTACTCGCCGGGGTTCTCGCCGCCCCAGTAGAAAGAGGAGGTGTTGCCCGCGCGGGCGGCATATTCCCATTCGGCCTCGGTGGGCAGGCGTCCGCCGGTTTCGCGGCAGAAGGATTCGGCCTCTTCCCAGGTGATCCGGTCCACGGGCAGGGAGTCCTGGAGGCGATAGGAAGGGTTGCGGCCCGTGACTTTCTCGAACTCGATCTGGGTGACCTCGAATTTGCCGAGGAAGAAAGGACCCACCTGGACCTGGCGTCCATCCTCGCGCCGGAAGAATCCCCTGGGCAGGAAGGCCACCGGATAGGGGCCGGCGAAGACTTTGGGAACCTGCTGCGCCACGGGTTCCGGGCTGCCCGTGGAGAAGGCGCGGACCGGGCTTTCGCTCCGTTCGCTGCCGTCGGAGGCGATGACCCTCCAGAAATAGGTGGTGCCGGGCTTGAGATCCCCGAGGCTCAAGACGGTATCGGCCAGGCCGGAGGCCTGGATCGAAAGCGGCGGGAACTTGGTATCGAGGTACACCGTGTACTGGACCTTGGCGCCGGCGTCCGGATCGCCCCCCTTCCAGGAGAGCAGCACGGGCAGGCTGTCGGGCACGACGGCCCCGGAATCCGGAAAGCGCGCGAGCGGCGGGAAAGGCGGGCGGTTGGCGGCGGGAGAGAGATAGGGAACGCCTTCCGGTGGAAAGGCCGGGCCGATGCCCAGGGAATTGACCCCCAGGGCGCGGAAGCGGTATTGGCTGTTGGGCTTGAGCAGGTTGGTGCGGATCCGGGGAGCCACGGCCCGGTCCAGGACGGTTTCCCATGGACCGGAACCGAGCTTCTGCTGGATGACGTAGTACTCGGACCTGGGATAGGTCTGGCATTGCAGGGAGATGCGATTGCTGTCCGCCTCCTTGAGGGACAAGGTGCCTTCGCGCGGGGGCGCGAGCACGGTCTGCTCCCGGCTGAACAACAGGAAATTGCGGAGGTCGGAAGGCCCCTTGAAGTTCGTGCGCGTTTCCATGAAGATGTTGGCGCCCAGGCTCAGTTCCCGGTTGCCGTTCCCGGGTTTCCAGAGCGCCACCTGGGGAGCTTCCGCGTTCGCCGGGCCGGCGGCGGCCGCCAATCCAGGGATAGGCGACGGGCCCAGGGACGGAACGCCCGCGGGCGAAGACGCAGAGGAAGATCCGGGCACCCAGCCAGATCCGGGCACCCAACCCGCCGGCGGCATCAGGTTGGGGGCGGAAGAGAACCGGACGTAGGACTCGAAGGTGAAGACGGGCCCCTGCACGCCGTCCAGGAGCATTTCCACGCGCGGTTTGATGGATATCTTGACCTGTCCTTCGCCGCGGAGTTCCTGGAGGTTCTTGTTGCCCCAGGTCATCTTGTTCTCGGCCAGGGGGCGCCATTGGCCGTCCGTGAATCCGAGTTCGCCCTTGATGGAATTGCGGATGCGGAAATCGGCCTGGGCGGTGAAGGATTCCCCGAGCGAGCGGGTCTCGATATGCAGGAAAGGCCGGTTCCGCATGCGCAGGAAGAGCCCGGAACCGAGGGGGACGAGCATGGGGGCCTTTCCCGGCAATTCCTCTTCATAGTCGAAGTCGCCCGCCCCCGTCACCACGGTCTTGAGGTTGGCCATCACTTCGCAGTCCCCGCCCACCAGGAACCTGAACAGCTCCACGTTCCCGTTGCGGACCCGTATCCTGCCGGTGACCACGGGCTGGAACAGGACCTGGGCGGATTTCAGGCCGATGGCCATCTGGCCGTAAACGGGCGCGCCCTCGGCGGAGATCCCCGCCACTTCCTGGGACTGGCCGAGGTCGCCCAGCGCCTGGTTCATGTCCAGGCGGGTCTTGAAAGAGATGTCGCAATCCTGCAGGGCCTCGGGGAGGTCCGCCTCCACGGTTTTCAGGGTCCAGCGGCGACCGGCCATGCCCGGCTGCGGCTGCCCGTCCACGTCCACCACCTTGCGCAGGATGCCGCCGAAGGAGGTATCGGCCACGATGGTCCCCATCATGGGCACCGAGCCCTCGGGGAGGTCGAGGATCATGGTTCCGGGCGTGGGGACGAACTCGATCACCCTGCCGCTGCCGGGAAGGGTCAGGTCCAGGTAGTTGGGCGCGAAGCGCGTCGGCTCCGGGCCCATCTCCTCGACGAACACGGCGTTTTCGATTTCGTATCCCTCGACCCGGATCTTCGAGAGGTCAGGCGCCTGGACGGAATCGTCGATGGTGATGATGAGGGTGCGCTGGCCCACGGCCGCGTTCTCCACCTGCAATTGGCCCAATGCGAAAGCGCCGGAACCCAGCCCCACCATCGCGATACATGCATGCCGGACCCTGTGCAGCATCATCTGACCTTGGTGATCACCCGTTTCAGCGCGACCTTGCCGTTGAGGCGGAGGGTCATGAATTTAATTCCGTTATTGTCGCCCTCTTTGATGGGAAAGGGACGCAAGGGAAACACTCCCGAAGGCAAGCTGCCGGAAAAGATGGTCGCGAGGTTCTTTCCGTAGAAGTCCATCATCACCACTTCCACGTCGCCCGGAGCCGGCAAAGTCAAGGTCACCTGAACGCCGTTCTTGCCGGCGTTCCGGACCACCATGTTCAGCTTGAGGGTGGCCGCCTGGTTCTTGGGGGCTTCCGTTTTCGCCTGGGCGCCCAATTCGACCTTGGTTTCCAAATCGCGGGTTTCACCACGTCCATTGGTCAGTTCAGGGACCTGCACCTTGATGGTTTCCGCGCGTAATGGTTCCCGCAAACGCAGGATGATTTTCTGCTTGCCGGCCCAGGAAAAGGATGCGACGAACGCCAGGAGCAAGCACATTGTTGCGGTACACTTCATCGTACTTCCCGTATTGCCGGAAGGATGTGATTGTAAAATAAACCGGCAGCTCGCATTCCCATGCGGCTCTCCCGTCCGGGTTTGTCCTGGGCCCCACTAATTATAGCGTTTTTTAGCCCATTCCGCCCGGCAAAAAGTCAACATTGAAGGTGTCCAAACCTTTATTTTACCATGTTTTATTCGAATTTCCGGAAAGCTCTTGCCAAAGCCGTGCCAAATCCGGAAAGTCCGGCACTTTCCTTGCTCTGAACCTGTGGTACGAACGTTCCCGTAAATCGGATGGACAGGGGTAAAGCATTGTCGTATACTGGCCTCGGTTTGTTAACATGAAAGCGTCAAATTGTCAGTTTCACAAAAAAATAAACCTATCTTTTGGCTGGATCATTTTCCGGTCAATCGCGATTTCTGATGAATGCGCCTATGAATGAAACAACTTCGAGTTCCCTGAAGCCCCAAAGCGACCGGAAAAGAGCGCGGATGGTTTCCGTTTCACACCCCGGACCGGCGCCTGAAGCCACTTCCGCGCCGGTCGACGTAACCCGGCCTTCGCAACCTTTCTCGCGGCTGATCGCCCTGCAGCATTACAAGCAAATCCTGACCACCATCCAGGTGGTCGCGGACGCGGTGACGGTGGTGGCCAGCTTCCTGGCGGGATACTATCTCTGGAGCCTGATCGGGCCCGTCCTCGCCATCGATATCTATGAGCCGGAATCCATCTACCGGTACTATTCCTTCCTCGGGGTCACCCTCATCACCACCCTGGTGGGGATGGAAGTCCACGGGCTGTACCAGCCCCAGCGCAGCCTCATGAACGTCCGCGAGTTCGAACTCATCCTGATGACCTGGGGCAAGGCCTGCCTGTTCACCTTGGGCATCATGTTCCTGGCGCACCAACTGTACTTCAGCCGCGGCATCTTCGTCCTGACCTGGATCTGCCTGCTGGTTTCCATGATCGTCCAGCGGTACGCCTTCTTCAAGTTCAACAATTTCCTCCGCAGCAAGGGCTTCGTGGAAACCACCGCCCTCATCTACGGTGCCGGCGTGGTGGGCCGCAAGCTGATGGAGAAGTTCAAGCAATCGCCCAAGCTCGGCTACCACGTGGCCGGCTTCATCGACGACAACAGCGGCCTTTCCGGCAAAGCCGTGCTGGGCGCCCCCGTGCTGGGCGACTTCACCAATCTGCGGGAGACCATCCGCGCCACCCGGGCGACCAAATTGTTCATCGCCCTGCCCCAAGTGCCCTCGAAGGTGGTGGTGGACATCCTGAACGTGTGCCGGGAAACCGGGTGCGAGTTCCAGATAGTCCCGTCGCTCTACGATATCGTCATCCAGCGCGTGAAGATCACCGAGGTCGAGGGCATTCCCCTGATCGGCATGACCGAGCCCAAATACTCCTTCAAGACCCAGGTGGCCAAGCGTATCTTCGATGTCGTCGCGTCTTTGATCCTGATCGCCCTGCTCTCGCCCATCCTGCTGGGGATCGCCCTGATCGTCAAGCTTTCCAGCAAAGGTCCCGTGTTCTTCGTGCAGAAGCGCGTGGGCCAGCATGGCCGCCGGTTCCGGTTCTTCAAATTCCGCTCCATGTACACCAATACGCCCGTCTACGCGGTTACGCCCCAGTCCGGCAATGACCCGCGCATCACCCCCATAGGCCGCTTCCTGCGCCGCAGCTCCCTGGACGAGCTGCCCCAGCTCTTCAACGTGCTCGCGGGCGACATGAGCCTGGTGGGGCCCCGCCCGGAAATGCCTTTCATCGTGGAACAGTACAATGAGTTGCACAAGCAGCGCCTCAACGTGAAACCCGGCATCACCGGCTTGTGGCAGATCAGCGCCGATCGCAAGATCGCCATCCATGAGAACATGGACTACGACATGTACTACATCAACAACCAGAGCTTCCTGCTGGACCTGGTCATCCTGCTGCGCACCGTGTTCAGCTGCGTGAAGGGCATTGGAGCGTACTGAAAAGTCTGGACCATCCGATGCCTCCGCATCCGGGGCATACCAGAGGGCACGGACTCTCCAAACGAAAAGGCCCGCTACCTTAGGCGGGCCTTTCCACATCCGGTCGCCGTGGCCCTCCCGGCTCTTCGGCCTCAGAGTTCGTAGGTATATTCGGCGTCCTCGTCCTTCAACAGGAGGCGGTTGGCGCCCGCGCTGGCTTCCGTGCGGCCCACGATGCGGGCATCGACGTTGAAGGATTTCGACGTATGGATGATCGCTTCGGCCACCGAAGGTTCGCAGAGGATTTCCATGCGATGGCCCATGTTCAGGGTGCGGTACAGCTCGCGGGGGGCCATGGCGGGATTGTCCCGCAGCTGGCGGAACACCGGCGGCGGGGCGAAAAGGTTGTCCTTGATATAGGCGAGGCCGCGCCCGAAGCGCAGGCATTTGGTCTGGCCCCCGCCCGTATTGTGGAAGATGGCGGCGATGGCCTCCCCGGCCTGGGCCAAGACGGCCTTGAGGATGGGGGCATAGGTGCGCGTGGGCGAAAGCAGGGCCTGGCCGACGGTCATGGAAGCGCCCGGGAACGGATCGGACAGGCGGTATTTCCCGGTATAGGCCAGGGAGGCGATTTCCGGCGCATAGGCTTCCGGGTAGGCCGCCTTGTAATGCGCCGACAGGAATTCGTGGCGGAGCATGGTGTAACCGTTGCTGCCGAGCCCGGAATTCTCCGAAGGCTCGTACGACGCGCGGCCGCCGGAGTGGAGGCCCACGATGGCGAGACCCGGCCTGAGGCGGTCCCCGGAGAGGA
The DNA here is from genome assembly GCA_035275285.1 of Fibrobacteria bacterium. Classification (GTDB taxonomy): domain Bacteria; phylum Fibrobacterota; class Fibrobacteria; order UBA11236; family UBA11236; genus Chersky-265. The sequence continues at coordinate 21,762 of DATENA010000272.1, forward strand.
TTTTCCTGCGCAGCGCCCGCGCCACCAGGGTGGAGTCGACCACGAGGGTGCGGACCGAGTCCCCCAGGTCCGCGGTTTCGCCGCCGCCGCTCTCGACGACGATGCCCTGCTCGGCGAACAGGGCGATGCAGTCCCGGTAGCCGGCGATGATCTCCGCGATGGCGTCCCCGGGGATGAGCTTGGCATTGCGTCCGATGGTATTGGAAAGCAGGAACGGCCCGAACACGCCCACGCAAGCCAGGTCGTCGACGTTCATCACCAGGGAGTCCTGCGCCAGCCCGCGGAACGCGGACAGGTCGCCGGTTTCCTTCCAATGCAGGTAGGCCAGGATGGATTTGGTGCCGGCCCCGTCCGCATGGACCAGGAGGCAATGGTCCGGGCTGCCGGTCAGGGTGTCCGGCAGGACCTTGCAGAAGGCTCCGGGAAACAACCCGGGATGCTCCCCGGCGATGGCTTTATGGACCTCGGCCTTGTCGGCCGAAGCGCCTCGATCTTCATAGCGGATGGGATTGCTCACGGCGGGAAATATAGCATTCCCGCCCGGGCGTTACAGGTTTTACTGGGCGTTGACGCATCCCTTTCCAAGCCGGCGCCAAGAACCTAGCGTTTGGATCCTGATGCGCGCAGCCTGGGAATCGGCCGGTCTCTTTCTGAAGTTGGGCTGCACGGCTTTCGGCGGGCCCGCGGCCCACATCGCCATGATGCGCCGGGAAGTGGTCGAGCGCCGCAAGTGGATGACGGAAGGCGCGTTCCTCGATCTGTTGGGCGCCACCAATCTCATCCCCGGGCCCAACTCCACGGAGATGGCCATCCATATCGGCTATCTGCGCGCGGGGTGGCCCGGCCTGATCCTCTCCGGCCTGGCTTTCATCGTCCCGGCCATGCTGATGGTTTCCGGGATGGCCTGGCTCTACGCGCGGTCCGGATCGCTCCCGCAGACGGGATGGCTGTTGTACGGGATCAAGCCCGTGGTCACGGCGCTCATCCTCCAGGCCGTATGGAACCTGGGTCGCAAGTCCATGGAGGGAACCTTCGGCAAGCTCTGCTTCGTCGCCGTCCTGACCGCGTACTTCGCGGGGGTGAACGAAATCGCCTTGCTGCTGGCCGGGGGGGCGGCGGCCCTGGCGAAGGGCCCGCGTCGAGGCGGGTTCCCGGCCGCGCGGGCCGGACTGGGCGCCGCGGGGATCGCCGTGACGGGAGCGGCTGCGGCGTCCCCGACGGGTTTCAGCCTGTCCCTGCTGTTCCTGAAGTTCCTGAAAATCGGATCGGCGCTGTACGGAAGCGGCTACGTGCTGCTCCCGTTCCTGCGGAGCGAATTCGCGGAGCGGACCGGCTGGCTGAGCGAAGCGCAGATCCTGGACGCGGTTTCCGTGGGCCAGTTCACCCCCGGCCCCTTTTTCACCACCGCCACCTTCATCGGCTATCTCCTGGGCGGCATGCGGGGAGGGCTCCTGGCCACCTTGGGCATTTTCCTGCCCGCCTTCGTCTTCGTGGCCGCTTCCAACCCTTGGATCCCCCGACTGCGGCGCTCGCGCGCCGTGGGCCTCTTTCTGGACGGGGTCAACGTGGCTTCCCTGGCCCTGATGGCCGGAGCTGCCTGGCAGACCGGAAAGGCTTCCGTGGTGGATGGGACCACCGCCGCACTGGCCCTCCTGGCGCTTTATCTCCTGCTCCGGCGGGGCATGCCCTCGATCCCGCTGCTGGCCGGGGGCGGGCTTGTCGGGTTGGCGGTGAAGGCGCTGGTTCTTTGACATCAGGAATCCCTTTGCTCCTTGCCAGGAAGTCTTCGAGATGATCCGTAATCACGAACGCCAAAGGGTCTGGAGTCTTTTCACTCTGGTCCAATTCCGGATCGATCTTTTGCGCTCCCCCTCCATGTCCCAGGCCCGGGCCATCGAGGAGTCGGCCAAGGGCAGCCCCCTCTTTCCGGAAATGGCCGCCACTCCGGGGGAGTGATTGGGTGCAGGCGCAGACGGGGATGCGCGTACTGGGGTTGGTACCGTGACTAATTGCATTGCGACTACTGCATACTAGCAGTAGTGGGTAATGGCGGGGCAAGAGAAGAAAAATGCGGGCGGGCAAGAAAAACCTAAAAAAGCCGGTAAGCTCCCTTGGTCAATCTCCTTGCCTTAATTAAGGAATAATTATATTGTAGTTATGTCTGATTTGGCCTTCAAATGGGATCCGAGGAAAGATGCTCTTAACCAAGAAAAGCATGGGGTATCCTTCGAAG
>DATENA010000273.1:0-11430 GCA_035275285.1 Fibrobacteria bacterium
CGGGCCGCCAGACCCGTGGCCTGGAGCAGGGAAAGCAAGGCGCATGGGGCCGGGCGCGCGCCCCGCAAATGCAGCAGGCAGGGCATTTCCACGCCCCCGAATTGCGATTTGAAGAAGTTAATACCGGCCTCGGGACTGCCCGGCCTGGCGCCCGGGGTCACTCCGCCCAAATCGAAAAAGGCCGCCCCCAGGTTCCGGGCCCGGCCCATGGCGGCCTGGATGAGAATCGCGTTCGCCTGGCTTTTGCGGACGTACACCCCATACCGGTAACGGTAGATTTTCTCGCGCGGGGCGGGCAGGAACGCGGCGGCCTGCAACAGCTCCCCCTCGCGGTTCCGGGCCAGGAAGATTTCCAACTCCTCCTCTTCGTCGGGGTTCGGAACCAGCAGGCCCTTGCCGGCGGCGAAGGGCAGGTAGGCTTCGTAGAACAGCCGGCGCTCTTCCGGCGCGGCCGCCAGCCGCACCTCCACGGTCTTTTGCGCTTGGCGGATGGAGGTCCTGGCGCGGGTGGCGAACCCGGCCAGGATCTCCTCCTCCGATCGCTCCAGCGGCACCACCAGGGTCTTTTCCGGAATGCGGCAATGGCTCGGCACGTCCCGTCCCGCAATGCCGTGGGTGCGCAAAGCCGCGATGTCCGCCCGGGACGAAAGATATCCCGGTTCATCGAACCAGTATTCCTCGAATCGCCAGCCGAACAGGTTTCTTTTGAGCACCATGGCAGGGTATAATCGAGGGGTGGAAAGGCGGTCCGCCGCACGGGCGGAAGCCGGATCCCGGGATCCCCCAATTCTATTCCACCCGAGGAGGAGAAATCCATGGTGCGCGGACGGCGCCTCGATATCGCGGCATGGGAAACGATCGCCGCGGCCCTGGCCCTCGCGGCGGGTTTCCATTTCCTGGCGATCCGGGTGCGCGCGGGCGGCCTGCCCCAAGGCGACGAGGGGTCCTGGCTTTCCGTGGCGGCCGAACTCGCGCGCGGCGGGGGGTTCGGCACGCGCTGGCTGGAGTTCCACTTCCTCGTTCCATACCAGCTCCCCCGCCCGGACGATTTCCGCTATCCCGCCCTGACCTCCTTGCTGGCGGCGTCCTTCCGCTGCTTCGGCATTTCCGTGGAAGCGGCCCGTTGGACGGTGGCGGCGGTGTTCCTGGCCTTCGCCTCCGCCGCCTGGCTGGTCTGCCGGTCCGCTTTCGGCCGCTGGCCGGGCCTGGCCGCCCTGTGGCTGACCGTCTTCTCCCTGCTGCAACTCGAGTGGAACTCCGCCGTCTACACGGAAGGCCTGTTCGGCCTGGGAACGGCCCTGCTGGCGGCCTGGTGCCTGCGCGGGCGGCGGGAAGGGGAATTGGCGAAACCGGCCTGGTGGGCCGTGCTCGGGCTCGGCACGGGCCTGCTCTACCTGATCCGCGTCAACGGCATCCTCTTCGTGCCCGGCCTCTTGTGGCTGTACCGGTCCCATCGCAAGACCCTTTCCTGGAAGCTGCCCGCCCTGGCCCTGGCCTGCTTTTTCCTGGCGGCGTCGCCATGGCTCATCCGTTCGGCCGTGCATTTCGGGAACCCGTTCCACGTGGCGGGATCGGCCGGCATGCTGCGCGAGGCCGGCCAGTCGCATACCTATTCGGCCGTGGAATATTTTTCCCGTCACGATGCCTGGTTTCCCTTGCAGCGCATGTTGCTGGGCCTGCTGCGGTTCTTCGCGACCTTGCGCCATTACGAGCACGGCCTGGAAATGGCTCCCTTGCTGTTGGCGGCCGCGGCGGCCTTTCTGGGCAGGGAGTTCTTCGGTCCCTTCCCGGCGGCCGGCTTCCTCTTGACCTTCCTGGCGAGCTGCTATGCCTCCTACGATTCCTGGGCGGGCGTGCGCTACATGACCGGTCTGATGCCCTTCGTCTATGCGTACGGACTCTCCCTGGTCCCGGGGCCGGCGCGCGCCCTTGCCGCCGCGGTTCCGGAGATGCCGCCGCGCTGGGTTCCGCGTGCGAAGGGCCTCGTGGGCGCCGCCGGGATCCTGGCCTTGCTCCTGCCCGTGGTCGGACCGCATCGCTTCTATGAACGCCGCTTCTCCGGCACCATCGCGCGGCCCTCCGATCTCCCGGATCACCTGCGCCGCCTGGAAGCGCGCGTGCCCCCGGGAGGACGTTATTACGCCGGTTCCCTGTGCCGGGTCAACTTCCTCTCCCCCGGCCGGGACTGCGTGGGCCTGCAAGAGCTGTACGACACCACCTGGTTCAGCCGCAGCATGGCCGCCTTCCATCCCTCCCTGGTGATCCTCGCCCACGAGGAAACGGAGGACGCGGCCATCCTCGCCGCCTTGATGCGTATGCAGGACGCGGGTTATCTCCTGGTCCCGGTCGACTCCGGCACCCTGGGGATTTACCTGGCTTTGTCGCGGGCGCCGCAGGACTCCATCAGGAACGCGGGCCTGTGAAAAAGGCCCGTCTGCGCCTATGCGCCAAGGTCCTGGTTTCCGCCGCCTGCCTGGCCGCGGTAGGGCATTGGGTGGATCCGGCGGTCATCGCCGCCAAGCTGCGCGGCATCGCCTGGCCCCCCTTCCTGGCGGCCGTGGCCATCCACGTCGTGCTGCAATGGGTCAACGCCCTGAAGGTGCACCTCCTCTTTCCGCCGCCTCGGCCGGCGCTCAAGACCATGGTGGCCGTCAATTTCATCACGGTGTTCTTCGGCACCTTCATCCCCGGCGGCATCGGCGGGGAGCTGGCGCGATGGGCCTACCTGACCCGCGAATCGGGATCGAAGGACCGCACCCTGGCGACCATCCTGCTCGACCGTATCACCGGCCTGTGGACCCAGGTCATGCTGGTCCTGGCCGCCTGGATCTGGATGGACAGGCACGCCTTGGCCCTGTGGGCCGCCATCCCCATCGCCCTGGGGATCCTGGCCGGCAGCCTGTGGGCCGGCATCCGGGGTTATCGCGGCTGCATCCGCGCCGCGCAAAAGCTGGGGGACTGGTACGCGCGCCGCACCGGGAGATCGGCGCCGGTGCCGGAAAGCGTGATCGAAGCGATGGAGGGACTGCTGGCCTCGCGCAGGCGCTTCGCCAAGGTGGCCGCCCTGGCCCTGGCCTTCCACGGCCTGGTGATCCTCGATTTCCTGCTCTTGAACCGCTCCATCGGCGGCGGGGTGGACTGGGCCACCGCGGTGCTGTTCCTGTTCGGCTATACCGTCATCCTGCTCGCGCCCGTGAGCGTGGGGAACCTGGGGTTTTCGGAAGGGACCTTGGGAGTGCTCTACCACCTGGCCGGTTCGGACAGCGGCACGGGAGTGCTCATCTCCCTGCTGCTGCGCGCCATGGCCGTGCCTTCGGCCCTGCTGGGCTGGATCCTGTTCCTGGTGCGGAAACGCGGTTCCGGAAGCGGGGTTCAGACGCCCGAAGCCAGGCCCAGGGCCGCCGCGTGAATGCCGGCGAACCGCTCCATGGTAACCGGCATGTAACCCCTGTCCAGCGCCCAGCGGAAGATCCCCTCCAGGCGCGCGTGGATCCCGTCGAGATCGCTCCGGTTGGCGCAATAGGGCGAAGTGCCCGGCCATAGTTCGTTGGAATGGCACATGACGTGCAGGTAGCCGGCGCCGTCCGCCTCCAGCCGCGCGGCGGTGGCTTCCATTTCCGGCAGGGTCTTGAAGGCGGGCCGCAGCCATTTCGGGGCCCCGGGCCGCAGCCTGCGCACCACGCGCGCCGCCGGCCCCTTGTTCGCCCCCAGAGGCATGGTCAGGACGCTGCCCAGCAAGCGCCCCATCAGCGTGCCGTCCCAGCGCCGCGGGGACCAGATCGACACCGGAACCTCTAGGATGCCCGTATCCCCGGGGATGCAGGGATCGGCGGCCCCCAAAGGATATGCCCGCATGGGGGCGGTCAGGTAGGAGGGACGCCCGTTGACCCGCCAGGAAACCCCCGGCGTCACGGAGGAGTCCGCCTTGTATCCGTATTTCCCCAGCAAGGCGATGAGGCGCCGGTCCAGGGCCCAGGCCCCGGAGCGGTAGCTTTCCGGCTTCCCGAACCGCCGCGCCAGGGTGGCATGCAGGTTGCCGAACTTCTCCTCCAGCAGCCCATCGGGGACCTTGAGGAGGTTGTCGCCGGCCTTGGCGCCCGCCTTCCCGAAAGGCGGCGTATCGCCGGGATGGAAATGCGCCCCCACTTCGCAGCGCCCGGCGGCCAGGTCCTGCCCGAGGATGTCCTCCAGTCTCCCGGTTTCGGCCACGGAATGGCTGACCAGGTAGGTGGCGCGCAGGTCCAGATCCCGCAAGCGATCGATCAGCCCCGGCAATCCGCGCAGGTTCTCATGGGTCCAGGACGATTTCGAAAGGCCGCGCCAGTGCGCGTCGTCCGGCTCCGTGTCCACGGAGAACAGCAGGTATTTTCCGCTCATTCCCGGCATCGGATGGCCTCCGCCAGAAGCCCTATGGCGAACAGGATGAGCGCGTTCACCAAAAGCAGGATGGATCCTTGGGCGATGTCTTCGGCGAGCAGGTCGCGGATCAGGAAGGCGGAACCCAGCGCGCCCAGCAGGGCGCTGGCGGGGAGGAAGAACTTGAGCGGATTGAAGAGCACCATGGTCCGCAGGATGAGCATGGTGAAATTGAACAAGGCGCGCACCTTCTTGATCTTGGAACGGCCCGTGCGGGACCGGTATTCGATGGGTATGTAACGTACGCGGTACGGGGTGTACAGGGCGCCCAGGGTGATGGTGCTGGTCAGGGAGAACCCGTTGGGCAGCAGGCGGAACAGGTCCCTGGCCAGTTTGAGGCTGAAGATGCGCAGGCCGGAATTGATGTCCGGGATGGGATAGTCCACGGCATAGGAGGCGATGGATTGCAGGAACCCTTTGGCCATCCGCCGCAGGCCCTTTTCCCTGGGTCTCCGCCCCACCACCATGTCGCAGGTCTTCATCTCCGGGAACAGGCGGGGGATGTCCTCCGCCAGGTAGGTCCCGTCCGCGTCGATGATGGCCAGGTACTCCGTTTCCGCGTGCAGGATGCCGGTCTTGATGGCCGCGCCGTATCCGCGGTTCAAGTCCAGGGTGATGACCTCCGCGTTCAGTTCCGAGAGCACCCGGGCGGACCCGTCGGTGGATCCGTCGTTCACGTACAGGATGCGCCCGGAGAGGCCCCCCGTCCGGAAGGCCGCGCGCATGGCGGCGTCGAAAGGCCGCAGGGCTTCCTCCTCGTTGTGCACGGGTACGATGACGGTCAGTTCCACGCGACGGCCTCGCGGGCATGGGCCCCGAATCCGGGCGCGATGGCGTCCAGCTCGCACAGGAAGGAATCGGCCACGCGATCGGGCCGGTAGGGAAGGGCCGCGGCGCGGGCGTTGCGGCCCAGGGCGTCGCGCAGCCCGGGATCGGAGGCCAGCGCCTGCATGGCCCCGGCCATGCCCGCGGCATCGTTCCCGGGGAAGAGCATGCCGGTTTCCCGGTGGCGCACGAAATCGCGGATGCCGGGCGCGTCAGAGGCCACGGCCGGCACGCCGAAATGCGCCGCCTCGAGGATGGTGGTGTTGAAGCCTTCGACCTTGGAAGGCACGACCAGGGCGTAGGCCGAGCGCATCAGGGCGGGCACGCTTTCGAACGGCGCGGCGGGCTCCACGGAAACCAGCCCGCCCAGGGAACCCGCGGCCACGGCGCGTTCCACGTCCGCCCGCAGGGCGCCCGATCCCACCATGCGCAGCTTGAAAGCCGCCATGCCCGCGGCCCGGCACAGGGCCATGGCTTCCACCGCGAGCACGGGATCCTTGACTGGATCGAATCGGCCCAGGAAAAGGAAATACGCTCCCGGCGCTCCGGCGACCGCCGTTTCGGCGACCGGCGTTCCGACGGCCGGCGCTCCGTTTCCGGATACCGCCTCGCCGTAAGCTTCGCGGATCGGAGCCGCCAGGATCTCCGGCGAAGGACAAGTAGGCATGATGCGCGGCCGCTCCTGGCGCCCATAGCCCGCCGCCATGTCGCGCAGGCCGGGGGACACGAAGAAGTTCAGCGCGGACCGCTTCCAGACCAGGCCCAGGAGCACGCGCTGGAACCGGCCGGGCCCCTCCGCCTTGCCGGAATGCACGTCGCTGCCCTGATGCCACAGGGCCAGCGGGGCCTTGAGGATGCGCGCGGCCACGGATCCGGCCAGGCCGGCCGGAATGGCCAGGTTGGCGAACACGGCCGCCGGACGCGAGCGGCGGGTGCGCCAGGCGAGCAGCACGGCCCCGGCGACGAACGCCGCCATGCCTTTGAGATCGGTCTCGAAGCGCTCCTGGCGCCGCACCGAAATGTATTCCACCGCGAACTCGTACGGCCACCGGCGGCCCGTTCCGGGATCGCTCGTCCACACGCGCACCTCCACGCCCCTCAGGCCGAGCTGCTTGCAGAGCAATTGCAGGTTCTTGCCGGCGCCCCCGCCCAAGGGCGGAAACTCATGGCAGAGCACCAGGATCCAGGGTTCAGCGGGCGCCATCATGGGCTTTCAAGCGAACGTTCCGCCCGGGACGCTCCGGAAGAACCCCACCACGTCGCGCAGGATCCTGTCGAGATCGGAGCGCGGGGACTTGCCCGTAAGGCCCTGCAGCTTGGCGGTGGAGGGAACCCGGCGACGCATGTCCTCGAAGTCCGGCGGAAAGGCTTCATCGTAAGGGATCAGGCGGATTTCCGATCGGGATCCCGTAACGGCGACGATGCGCCTGGCCAGGTCCAGCATGGATACCTCTTCCACGCCGCCGATGTTGACCACCTGTCCCACCGCTCCGGGAGCGGCGATCAGCGCCACCAAGGCGTCCACCACGTCCTCCACGTGGGTGAAGGTGCGGGTCTGCCTGCCGTCGCCGTAGACGGTGAGGGGTTCGTGGTTGAGTGCCTGCTTGACGAAGCGGGGGATGACCATGCCGTACCGGCCGGTCTGGCGCGGCCCCACGGTGTTGAAGAAGCGCACCACCAGCACGGGCAGGCCGTTCTTGCGATGGTAGGCCAGCCCCATGAATTCGTCCATCAGCTTGGAAGCCGCGTAGCTCCAGCGGAATTTGTCCGAGGATCCGTAGATGCAATCGTCCGTCTCCAGCAAGGGCGCGTGGTCATGCTTGCCGTAGACTTCGGAGGTGGAGGCGAGCAGCACCTTTTTCCTGAATTTGTTGCACAGCTCCAGCACCGTCTCGGTCCCGTGGGTGTTGGTGACCATGGACGAAAGGGGATTGTCCAGGATGTATTGCACCCCTACGGCGGCGGCCAGATGCACCGCCACGTCGCAGATGCCGACCAGTTCCAGCAGGGTTTCCCGGTCCAGGATGCTCCCCCGGGTATGGTGGAAGCGGCCGGAGAACTCCGGAGCGCCGTCCAGATGGCGGATATTCTCCATGCTGCCCGTGGAGAAATCGTCCAGCACGAACACCTCATCGCCCTGCTTGAGGTAACGCTCGGCCAGATGGGACCCGATGAACCCCGCCCCGCCCGTGATGAGAACCTTCACTTTGGACTCCCTCGGGTTCCGCGCGGTTTTCCCCGCCGGCCCCAATCCGATGCAATCGTGATTATCCGAATCCACCCGCCCCTTTGCCACTCCTTTCCCTCGAATCCGGCCCCGATCGGGGACTTTTACGCCTTCTTCCCCGGGAATGCGCCCGCAGGCATTTCTTTTTTAGATTTCCAGCCTCCCCATGGATCCGACCATCTCCCGCAATGCGCCCCGCAAGGCCACTCTCGTGGCCTCCCTGGCGTCCTTGCTGCTCATCCTCGTCAAACTCGGGGTGGGATTCTCCACCGGCGCCGTGGTGGTGCTGGCCTCGGCGGTGGACTCGCTGCTGGACTTCCTGGTCTCCTCCTTCAACGCCTATGCCGTCCACAGCGCCGAGCGCCCCAGCGATCAGACCTACAATTACGGACGGGGCAAGATGGAGGGCGTGGCCGCCTTTTCCGAAGGCCTTTTCATCCTGGCGTCCGCCCTGTACATCCTGCGCCAGGCCGTCTTCAAGTTCTTCACGCCGGGATCCCTGGACTTCCATCTCCCCGCGGCCCTCCCCGCGGCGGGCCTGGACTGGGCCATGGGCTCCATGGCCTTTTCCCTGGCCGTCACGGCCGCCCTGGTGGCCTACCTCAAGCGGCGGGCCGAGGAATCCCCCAGCCTGATCATCCGCGCGGACACGCTCCATTACCAGACCGATCTCCTCAGCAACGGCGGCATCCTGATCGCGCTCCTGCTCATCCGCCTCACGGGCTGGGCCTGGGTGGATCCCGTCATCGCCGTGGGGGTCTCCCTGTTCGTGGCCCGGGCGGCTTTGCCGCTGCTGCGCAAAGGCCTGGCCATGCTGCTGGACCGGGCGCTGGACGAAAGCCTGGTGAGCAGCATCCGCAGGATCGCGGAATCCCACAGCGACCGGGTGACCAGCGTGCACGAGCTCAAGACGCGCCGGTCCGGGGACACCAACCTGGTGGAGTTCCACCTGGTGTTCGACGAGGACATCAAGCTGCGCGAGGCGCACCGCATCGCGGACGAGATCGAGATGCGGGTGCGGGATCTGGAAAAAGGGCGCTGGATCATCAACATCCACCTGGACCCGGTGGACGATTCCTACCGGGATCAGAGGCTGGCGAAACAGGGCGTGGAAGACCAGGAATAGCGGGGCGGGAAATAACCCTTCGCCCCCCGCAACCCCAGCGGCGCAGGTCGCCGTTCAACGTGAACAACTCCCCACCAATTCGCCGCACTCCCGCTTGTCATCGCCTTTGGCGTAGTTAGGCGTAATTACCCCACAAAGATCCCTTTAAACCCCAAAAAGGCCTGCCCCTAAGAAAGGGAAGCTCAATTCAGTGATTTAAAAAGTTGGAGCTGGGCCAAGTCAACAATCGACGCAAATAGTGAATGGAAATCACAAAGGGTTTTTCTAAAATTTTACCGAACAATGGCATCCCTTCCCCGTTGGTTTGTAAGATCTTCACGCTGGACGCTGGAAAAGGTCTTTTCCTTTCCAACAAAAAGGAAGCGCATTTGGACCATTCTGAAAGCCTTAATTATTGGCTTGCCCGCGGTTGTCCTCGGATTTGCGAAGTGGGTTTTAAGGATCCCGTTCCTCTGCAGCTCCAAGTGAACAACTTCTTCGGGCAACATCCAGGATGGGTTCTTATTGCCTTATTTCTTCCTATTGTACTGACCGTACTTTTTGAACTCTATGAAGAATTGGCTGTGGTCATACGGGAGAGAACCTCATTCGAGTCTGTTCACCTCATCACGCTTTTAGCCGCACTCGATGAAATAGTTGGGCATAAGATGGAGCGCTTCGGTGCATTCTTAAGACAAATAAAAAATAAGCCCATGGGTCGCGAGGAGATCTTCAATCACATTACTCAGCCCGATTTGCAGATTGACTGTTTGATTTCTCAGCTTCATGTAACCCTGCATTCGCTGACTGCCGACCCATCCTTAAAAATTGTGTTGGTGAGCATTGAAAATGGTCTTCCGACTGATTTTGTGCAGTTCATGCCAAGGGATTCCCGTCCTCACCAAAATATCCTTGAACGAGGAGCTGACAAAAGCTTGTTTTTCCACGTTGCAAGGGAGAAGAAGCCGATCTGGATCGACGACATCGAAGGGTACATCTCGGCTCCAAAGCCAAAAGTAAAGAAATATTACACCGATGGCGACTACGAAACTAACAAGGGATCAATCGTCGGCTTCCCCATCACTCACCCTCACCTTAATAAGGTTGTTTATGTAGTGACGATAAAATCCGAAAAAGTAGGCTTCATAGGAAAGGCCTTTACCAAGAAGTACAAAAAGGTGGTAGACATTTTTTCCAAGCGGATTATTCTCGAGCATAGCTTGAAATGCATCAAAGAAAGGGCACAATCATGGGAAGCGGATTCTCTGACGACAAGATCCCCGTAGATGGCCTGACTAAGGAGCAATTGGACAGGCTGTTCATCCAATTTCAGGCAAAAATAAAGTCGGACTATGAAGTCTATACTAACAAACCATATCCGAGTAATTACTCGGGTTCGAGGGGATTGATAAATATAATCGCAAGAGCGCTTGCGCGATTTATTTATAATCAAAAAGACGATAACTCGGTAGTGCTTTTCGATTTAAAGAAAATTCAAGAAGAAGCCAAAAAAATTAGCAAAAAAACCGAGAAAAGAGACTTGGTTCATTCCTAGCCCTCGAACAGGAATCGTTGACTTAGGGATGCTCAAGGCATCCCTTTTTATTTAATAACATGAGTAGGAGAAGAGGGGCAGGCTAAGAAAAAATAGTAGACTCTTCATTTGTGGGGGTAACTCTGCGCGCCATTCTGCGTATTTCGGCTGAATCGGCCGGTAGCGCTCCACTCCATGCACGTCCTCGCGTAGCGCGTATGCCTTCCCAGGCCACTTCTGGCTGGGTCAACGTTATGCTCAATTACCCCCGCACAAGACAAATGAGAATTTCAAAAACCGCCCGCTCGAAAATAAAATCCAGATAGCCGGATTAACGACTTAAATACCCGTGTTTCCGACCTAAAACTAAAACAGGTATCCAGCCCCTAGTGTCGCTCGACGTTCGCCGAGCAAGGCTAACTCCACGAGTACATCGATGTGCTCGAACAAACCGATCGCGCTGCCGATTCCGACATGGTAGCGGTAGTCGTCGGCGCCTTTGCCGATCCCGGACCAGTCGGTGCCACCCCCGAAATAACGGGCCACAACGAAGGGCGCTGCTACCGAACCGAGGTCCTTGCCGATTGCCGCTCCCAAGCGCCAATCTCGCGACGTGAAAGACGACTCGATGCCGCTCGGCGCAGTTACAGTAGCTTGAGACAAAGACAGCGTTAAGGACATGTGAATGAAGGGAAGACCCTTCCCAAAAAGCAGGTAGGAGGCTCCTACGCCACCAATTGGCCCTGGCGCGAGATCATAACGCTGTCCTTCGTAATCGACTTGACCACCGATGGAGGCGCCGCCCGATAAACTTAGATTGAGTCGCTCGGTAGGTAATATGTCCAAGGTTGCAACGCTCGCGGCTTGAACTAATTCCGCCTTGCGTCCATCAATCTCGATCCGTGTGTCCGTACCTCCGAGTGTAAGCCCCGCACGGAAGCGCCAACCGGATTCGTTACCGTGGCACACGGAGGGTAAACCATTGGGACCGATAGGGGGGGTGAGGCCACAGGCTTGGACGAAGTCGGGAGTGCCCAGGAGCAGCGTCACACTCGTTATGAATGGCCAGAGCCAATTTTGCAAACGAATCATTCTAAAAGCATAGGTAAACGAATTCCAATATCAAACCCGGTGTTTTGCTTTCATCGGTGCAAAAAAATATGGGCGGGCAAGGCAAACCCCAAAAAGCCGGTAAGCTCCCTTGGTCAATCTCCTTGCCTTAATTAAGGAATAATTATATTGTAGTTATGTCTGATTTGGCCTTCAAATGGGATCCGAGGAAAGATGCTCTTAACCAAGAAAAGCATGGGGTATCCTTCGAAG
>DATENA010000274.1:0-9677 GCA_035275285.1 Fibrobacteria bacterium
CGATGCCGCGGGGAAGGTCCGCCTTCCCCGGAGGCATCCGCCGGGCGGGCCCCGGGGAGCCGGTAACTTGAGAGGTACGGGTAGCGTTTGTGCTACCTTGGGGATCAGTGCTTGGCCTTCTTCAGGATCCAGATCTCTTCCTTGCCGGCCCTTTCCTTGAGGCTTTTCTTGGGGATGATCTTCTCGGCCATGTCGAAGACGCCGTCCAAGCGGGCCATCAGCTCGCCTTCGGAGGTGGGGTGGGGCGGGCCGTCCAGGGAGGTGGAACGGATGATGGGGTAGAATGCCGCCACCACGATGCCGTTGGGGGTGAGCATCTTGTCCCAGACTTCGAAGTATTCGTCGCGGCGCCCGGGATGGATGGAGTTGAAGCAGCAGTACTCGTAGATGATGTCGAAGGGTTCGGTGCTCTTGGGGGAGAGCTCGAAGAGATCGATGTTCAGCACGGAGAGCTTGCGCTGCTTTTCGGACAGGACGGAGAGCGCCGTGTAGGCGGTGCCGGAGAAGTCCACGGCCAGGGTCTCGTGCCCGCGCGCGGCCCAGGCGGCCGCATCGTAGCCCCGGCCGGCGCCGGGGACCAGCACGCGGCCGGTCTTGGGGCAGGAGGGATGCTTGAAGAACTCTTCGAGGATGGGGCTGGTCTTGCCCGTGTCCCACCAAGCGTCCTTCTTCGCTTTGTACAAGTCTTCCCAGTATTCCGGCAGATTTTGAGTCAGCATCAGGCTACCTTTTTCTGTTCTGTGGCCAGTTGTCCGCAAGCGGCGTAGATATCGGGCCCCCGGGGCCGCCTGCGCAGGACTTGGAAATCCCCCTGCGCGAGGATTCTCTCGAATGCGGCGATCTCATCGTCCGACGGGGGCTGCATGTCCGGATTGCCGCGGTTGAGCGGGATCAGGTTGATTTTGCAGTGGCGGTGGGACGCGATGCGTTTGAGTTCGCGGGCCGCCTCGGGAGTGCAGGTCTTGCCCTGGATGAGGATGTATTCGAAAGTGAGCTTCTGTCCCGAGAGGCGGATGTATTCGTCCGCGGTCTTGAGCAGGGTCTCGATGTTGTAGCGGCGGTTGATGGGCATCAGGGCGGAACGGACGGCGTCGTTGCTGCCGTTGAGGCTGATGGCCAGCTTGAAATCCGGGGCGCGCGCGCCCCATTCCAGGATCTTGGGGGCCACGCCGGAAGTGGACACGGTGATCTTGTCCTTGGCGATGCCGAAGCCGTCCTGGGAATTGAGGATGCCGCAGGCCCGGGCCACGTTCTCGAGGTTGAGGAGCGGTTCGCCCATGCCCATGAAGATGGCGTTGCTGACGCGGCCGCCGTCCTTTTCCTTCACGTACCGGCTCACCCAATGGACCTGCTCCAGGATTTCGCCCAGGGTGAGGTTGCGGATGAAGCCCATGGTGGCGGTGCGGCAGAAGGTGCATCCCATGGCGCAGCCGATTTGCGAGGACACGCAGATGGAGCGGCGGTCCTCGGTGGGGATGAGGACGGTTTCGAAGAAGTGGCCGTCGTGGGTTTCGAACACCCATTTGGTGGTGCCGTCGATGGAAACCTGGTCGGTCTTGACCTTGAGCACCGAACAGGTGGCCGAGGCTTCCAGTTTCTCCTGCAACGGTTTGGGCAGGTTGGTCATTCTGGCGAAGTCGGATTCCAGGTTGCGGAACATCCAATTATGGATTTGGCGGGCCCGGAACGCGGGCTCTCCCAGGGAGACCACGAGCGTCTCCAATTCCTGGAGGCTCGAGCCTAGAATGTGCGACTTGGCCATGCGGAAATCAATTTAGCAAAAATTGTAATTTCCGGCCCGAAAACCGCTTACGCGGGGTTCCGGGAGCCAAGAAAAACGGGGCCGGGAGCGCTTCTTGGGGTTTGGGAGCGGAACGCCGCGCGCCCGGACGCGTAATCCATATTTATAGTTTGTAAAAAGAGCATGGCATTCCCCAATCCTTCCCATCCGCCCGGCCCGGAAGCCGGTTCCCCGGCGGCCCAGGCCGCCGTGGCCTTGATCCGCACGGCCGGATCCGATCCCGAATATTTGCTGCTCAGGCGGGCCGTCAATCCGGTGGATCCCTGGTCCGGGCACTTCGCCTTGCCGGGCGGGCGCCGGGAAAAAGCGGACCGGGACATCCTGGACACCTGCATCCGGGAAACCTTCGAAGAGACCGGCATCCGCCTGGAACCGGGTCATCTGGTCAAGCCTTTGCCCCTGGCCGTGGCGGGAGGCCATATGGGCCGCCCCATGGGCGTGGCTCCCTTCCTGTTCGAGGTGCCGCAAAAGCCCGAATTGGCCCTCGCGGCCCGGGAAATCGCCGAGTTCCATTGGCTGGCCCAGAGTTATCTCCGGGATCCGGCCAACCGCCACCGGGCGGCCATGAGCCTGGCCCATCCCGATCGCACCTTCCCCTGCATCCGCGTGGGGACCGGGGGCGGGGCCATCTGGGGGTTCACGTACGGCGTGTTGGAGCGCTTCTGGGAGTCCGCCCTGCCGTGAAGAAGATCCTGCTGCTCGATTACGATCACACCCTTTATCCTTCCACCCTGTCCACCTTGGGGGCCGTGGACGATCGCATCAACCTGTACATCCGCACCTTCCTGGGCTTCACCTCGGACGAGGCGGACGCCTTGCGGGTGGAGTTGTGGGACAAATACGGGACCACCCTCAAGGGGCTGGAGGAATTGCACGGGGTGGAGCGGGAGCATTACTGCGATTTCATCCACGCCATCGAAGCGGTGCACCTGCCGCCGCCGGATCCGGGGTTGCAGGCCTGGCTGAGGCGGATGCCGCATCCCTGTTACCTCTTCACCAATGCGCGCATGGACTGGGCCGTGCGCGGCCTCAAGGCCATGGGCCTGGGGGCCATGCTGCCGGAGGCGCTGGCGGCGGAAACGGCGGATCTCGCGGATCCGGGCGTCGCGCGAAGCCCGATCCCGCGCCTGGAAGGCATTTTCGACATCGCGTTCATGGACTGGGAGGGCAAGCCCAATCCCCTGGCCTATGCCAAGGTGGACGCCCATCTCCGGGAACGGCACGGGTCCGATATCCGCGTCCACTTCGCGGACGATCGCCCCGATAACCTGGAGTCCGCGCGGCAACGGGGCTGGGCGACCATCTGGATTGCGCCCCACACCGCTTCGCCCGTGATCGGGAACGAATTCGATCGCGTGGTCTCCACCCTCACGGCCCTCGATCCCGAGAGCCTGGCTTGAACTCCGGCCGCGGCGGGCCGCGTGCGCATGGATAGCGAGGCCGCCGGACCCAGGGTTTTCGTGTCCGCGGGCGAAGTCTCCGGCGACCGCATCCTGGGCGAGATCCTGCGGCCCTTGCGGGATAAGTTTCCCGGGCTGGAGCTCCGCGGACTGGGCGGTCCCGCGGCGGAAGCCTGCGGCCTTCGGCCCCTGTTCCCCCTGTCCGCCACGGCCTTCAACGGGGCTTGGGACGTGCTCCGCAACGCCCTGTTCGCGGTGCGGATGTACCGGCGGGCGGTGCGGGAGCTGCGGCGCTTCCGCCCCCATCTGGTCCTCTTGGTCGATTATCCCGGCCTGAACCTGCGCCTGGCCCGGAAAGCGAGGACCCTGGGCGCGCGGGTCTGTTTCGTGGCGCCGCCGCAGGTCTGGGCCTATCGCCGCCCCGCCCGCAAACTGGAGCGCGCCAATGCGGCCTTGCGGGGCTGCCACGTGCACGTGCTGTTCCCGTTCGAAAAGGAGGCCTTCGCCGCCGCCGCGGCGCGGGTGACGGTCGGGCATTTCTTTTCCGCCGTTCCTTTTTCCGCCCCCGTGCCCGCCGGCCCGGCGGATCCGTCCGGGAACGGCCTGCTCTTGTTGTGTCCGGGGAGCCGCCTTTCCGTCCTGCGGCGCAACCTGGGCGCGTGGCTGGACACGCTGGACCGGGCCGGGCGCCTGGCCGGGCCCGATGCCGTGGCCGTGCTGGTGCCCGGGCACCTGGCCGCGGCGGCCGCGGAATTGCTCGCGACTCACGCCCGGGGGCGCCATGCAGGCCGCGCGCGCATCCGTACGGATAAACCCGCGGCCCTGGCGGAAGCGCGGCGCGCCATCGCCTTTCCCGGCACCATCACCTTGGAGCTGGCTCTCCAGCGCGTGCCCACCCTGGTTCTGGCGATCGTGGATCCCTTGACCTTGGCGTTGGGGCGCCGGGCCTTGGGGAATTCCTCCCTGGCCCTGCCCAACCTGCTCGCGGGCGAAGCGTTGTTCCCGGAATGGGCGGGCAAGGCGCCCGGCCCGGAACCGGAACGTTACCTGGAGCTCGAACGGGCCCGGGACCATGCGCCGCCGGGGCGCGCCGGCCTGGAAAAGCTGGCCGCGCGCTTGGGTCCGGCCGTGGGCGCTCAAGCGGCCGGGGACGCTTGCGCCTCGATTTTACGGGCTTCCGGGGCTATGGGAAACATGCCGGATACCTCCCAAAAAGCCCCGGAAACGGTCAAATCCGGATAAAAAACCACCTTAATCACAAAAAGTGGTGTTCCTTGCCGAGCGGTTGGAATTAAGGGATTGTCGGGATTTCGCGGCAGGTCCTATACTAAAGGCATGGCCGAGGATTCCAAGGATGGAAAGCCCTCGGGAGAAAACGCAGCTCCGGGGGCCACGCAAGCTCCTACACCCGTAGGAAGCCCCGCCGATTATCTCGAAATCAAAGCCGAGCCCCAACGCGCCGTCCTGACCATCAAGGGCGCCATCGCGCGCGCCGGCCTTTCCCTGACCCGCGAGGACGTCGCCGGGAAGCTGCAAAGCCTGCAAGTGGTGAACGGCGTGGATTGGACCGCCGTCGATCGCATGATCGCCGGCAAGCAATACGACCGCGGCCAGGTCATCGCCCAGGGGACTCCCGGCACGCCCAGCCGCGACGCCAGCATCCAGGAAAAGATCAAGATCGATTCGGACCTCAAGCCCGTGGTGGACAAGGACGGCAAGGCGGACTACAAGAACGTCGACAACATCCACCAGGTCAAGAAGGGCGACGTGCTGGCCGTGAAGATCCCGGCCGTGCAAGGCACGGAGAGCAAGGACATCTTCGGAAAGCAACAGCCCGCGCCGCCGCCCAAGGACATCCAGTTCAAGCTGGGGACCAACACCGCGGTCAGCGCCGACGGGCTGGAGTTGCAGGCCGCCGTGGGCGGCTACGTGTACCATCAGGCCGGCGCCGTCTGCGTGGGCGTCACCTACGTGCTCAAGGGCGACGTGGATTTCCACACCGGGAACCTGCATTACCTGGGCGACATCCAGGTGCTGGGCAACGTGACCGACGGGTTCACGGTGGAGGCGGAAGGCAACGTCACGGTGGAAGGCACCGTGGAAGGCGCGCAGGTGATCTCCCACGGGGCCGGCGTCACCGTCAAGTCCGGCGTCTTCGGGCACGGCAAGGGGCGCATCGCCGCCAAGACCTCCGTGCACCTGCAAAGCGCCCAGGACGCCGCCATCGAGTGCGAAGACGGTCCGGTGGAGGTGGAAGCCGGCCTGCGCAACTGCCACGTCACCGCCAAGTCCTTCAAGGGGGACAAGTCCGGCTGCTCGGTGGTGGGCGGGGAGATCAAGGCGTTCGGGGACGTGATCCTCGCCGTGATGGGCGGCGAAGGCTGCCATACGCACGTCCGCATCCTGGACAAGGACGCGGAAGCGGCCAAAGCGCGGATGAAGGACGTCGAGCACCTGCGGGCAGAGATCGAGGCCGGGCTGATCCCCATCGAAACCAAGCTGAAGGGCATGAAGACGCTGATGGCGCGCCATGGGGCCACCATGTCGGACCGGGCCAAGGCCGAGCTGAAAGGCGTGGTCGACGCCTATTCGGCCCTGAAGAAGGCCGAGAAGGATTTCGACGCGGAGAAGGAGCGCCTGGGCGCGGTGATGAGCGCGGCCCCCAAGCGCATGGGGACGTTCACCGTGACCGAGAAAATCGTCTGGGGCGGGGTGGCGGAGTTCTTCGGCCACCTGCGCGAGCTGGAAGCGGAAGACGCGAACAAGGAATGGCTTTGGACCCCGGGCGGGGGGATCCATTCCCGGACGATTATTCCCGCGACGCCTGGGAAGACGGATCCCGGGGATTCCCCTCAGGCTCCGGCTCTTCCTTCTTGACCAGGACCTTGTCCACCCGGTTCCCGTCCATGTCCACCACCTCGTAACGCACGTCGTCCTGCTGGAAGTGCTCGCCGGCCTTGGGGATGCGCCCCAGCTTCATCATCACGAATCCGCCCAGGGTCTGGTAGGTGTCCGTGTCCTCCTCGGGCAGATGGTCTATTTCCATCAGTTCCTTGAAGTCCTCGATGGGCTGCATGCCGTCCACCAGCCAGGAGCCGTCCTCGCGCCTGACCGCCCCGGGTTTCTCTTCCTTCTGGTCGTGGGTGTCGATGTCGCCCACGATGACTTCCATGATGTCGTTCAGGGTGACCAGGCCCTGCAGGCTGCCGTATTCGTCGATGACCAGGGCGATGTGGATGCCCGATTCCTTGAAGGACTCCAGGGATTTGAGGACCGGGATGGTTTCCGGGATGGTCAGGGCCTTGCGCGTATGCCCTTGCAGATCGATGGATCGGCCGGAGATGCAGTCGGCGAGCATGTCCTTGGTATGGATGATGCCGAGCACCTCGTCCAGGCCGTCTTTGCACACCGGGAAGCGCGAATAGGAGCTGCCGAGGATCTTCTCGCGGTTCTCCTCGAACGGGGCCTCGATGTCCAGCCAGACGATGTCCGGCCGCGGCGTCATGATGCTGTTGATGCGGCGCTCGTTGAGCTCGATCACGCTTTCCACCATGTCCTGCTGGGATTCCTGGAACACGCCGGCTTCGGTCCCCTGGGCGATCATCACGTTGATCTCGTCGCCGGTGACGGGCGGTTCGCTGGAAGGCTTGCTGCCCATGAGCCGGAGGATGAAATCGGTGACGATGCCGAGCAGGGACACGGCGGGATAGGCGATGCGGGAAATGACCTGCATGGGCCAGGCGGCCAGGGCGGCGATTTTCTCCGCGTGGTTCAAGGCGATGGTCTTGGGGACCAGCTCCCCGAAAATCACCTGCAGGAAGCCGACGCAGACCACCACCAGGGTCAGGGCGATGCGCTCCCGGTACTGCGAGATGAACGGGATGTTCTCCATGTGCGAGGCGACGATGTCCGCGATGGTGCTGCCGCCGTAGGCGCCGGTCAGGAGGGTGATCAACGTGATGACCACCTGGATGGTGGCCAGGAAGCGGTTGGGGGAGTTCGCCAGGTCGAGGGCGTTCTGGGCGCGGTGGTTGCCCTCGTTGGCCCATTGCTGCAAACGCGCCTTGCGGGCGGACACGACGGCTATCTCGGTCATGGCGAACACGCCGTTGGCCAGCACGAGAAATAAAATGATGAGAATTTCGGAGGTTATTTCGCGCATCTGTGGGAACGGGAGCGCACCTTAGGCGCGCTGCCCGCAGAGGGGGGATCCGCAAAGGCCGCGGAGTCCGCATAAGGAGGGAAGCGGATATGGGGAGCCCGGGCTCAGGGACTCCGGCCCGACCCTGTTCGGAACGCTGTAATGGGATTGGGTCCGCATAGGGAATCCGTTCAATTTAATTAAAAAGGAGCATTCTCCCCAATCCCTTATCACAGGCGGCATTGGGGCATGTGCGTAATTCTACTATAATTACCAACCTGTATTTTCAAACAGATTTCAACGCTCCGGTACCGGCCAGAGGGCTCGGATTGGCCGATACAGGCCCGTTACTTGGAAGCGGGTACGGAATTTCCGGGAAAAGGGCTATGCATCCATATCGATCTCATACGTGCGGTGAATTGAGGAAATCCAACGTCGGCGACACCGTCCGGCTGTCCGGTTGGGTGTTCCGGCGCCGCGACCACGGCCATTTCCTGTTCATCGATTTGCGCGATCATTACGGCATTTCCCAGATCGTGTTCCACCCGGAACGGCCCTTTTTCGACCCGGCCACCCGCCTGCGCTACGAAAGCGTCATCACCATCACCGGCAAGGTCATCGCCAGGGGCGAAGGCACCGTCAATCCCGCCATGGCCACGGGCGAAATCGAGATCGTGGTCCACGAGATGACCGTGCAATCCATGGCCGAGCAATTGCCCATCCTGGTCGACGGGAAGGAAGAGAGCCCGGAGGACCTGCGCCTCAAGTACCGCTTCCTGGACCTCCGCCGCGACAAATTGCACAAGAACATCATCCTGCGCCAGCAGGTCATCTCCAGCCTGCGCCGCCGCATGACCGAGAGCGGCTTCATGGAGTTCCAGACGCCCATCCTCACCAGCAGCTCGCCGGAAGGCGCGCGCGATTACCTGGTGCCCAGCCGGATCCATCCCGGGCGCTTCTACGCCCTGCCCCAGGCGCCCCAGCAATTCAAGCAACTCCTGATGGTGGCCGGCTTCGATCGCTATTTCCAGATCGCCCCCTGCTTCCGGGACGAGGACGCCCGCGCGGACCGTTCCCCCGGCGAGTTCTACCAGCTCGACATCGAGATGTCCTTCGTGACCCAGGACGACGTGTTCGCGGCGGTGGAAAAGGTGGTCCACGGGGTCTTCGTCGAATTCTCCAGGAAGCAGGTGGACGGCATCCCCTTCCGCCGCATCAGCTACGCGGATTCGATGCTCAAGTACGGTTCGGACAAGCCCGACCTGCGCATCCCCATCGAGATCCGGGACGTGAGCGCCCTCTTCGCGGAATCCGGTTTCCAGGCCTTCAAGGCCGGGGTCGCGGCCGGATCCGTGGTGCGCGCCATCCCCGTCAAGGCCATCGCCGACAAGCCCCGCAGCTTCTTCGACAAGCTGGTGGAATTCGCCCAGTCCATCGGCTCCAAGGGCCTGGCCTACCTGGTCTGGACCGGGGATGCGGTTGCCCCTGAGGGCGCTGCCGCTCCCATCAAGGGACCGCTGGCCAAGTTCCTCACGCCCGAGCAGCAGGAAAGCCTGCGCGCGCAATGCGGCGTGCATCCCGGGGACGCCGTGTTCTTCGTCTGCGACAAGCAGGACGCGGCCGCCAGGATCGCGGGCGAAATCCGCAAGAAGGTGGCCAAGGACCTGGACCTGATCGATCCGAACGTGTTCAAGTTCGCCTGGATCGTGGACTTCCCCATGTTCGAATGGGACGAAGAGAACAAGTGCATCGCCTTCTCGCACAACCCCTTCTCCATGCCCCAGGGCGGCATGGAAGCGCTGCTGACCAAGAACCCCCTGGAAATAAACGCGTTCCAGTACGACATCGTCTGCAACGGCGTGGAGCTGTCCTCCGGCGCCATCCGGAACCACGTGCCCGAGATCATGTACAAGGCCTTCGAAGTGGCCGGCTACGGACCGGAAGTGGTGGACCGCAAGTTCGGCGGCATGATCAACGCGTTCAAGCTGGGAGCGCCCCCGCACGGAGGCATCGCCCCGGGAGTGGACCGCATGGTGATGCTCCTCGCCGACGAAAGCAACATCCGCGAGGTCATCGCCTTCCCCATGAACCAGAAGGCCCAGGACCTGATGATGAACGCCCCCGGCGAAGTCACCGACAAGCAATTGCGCGAACTGCACATCCAGATCGACCCGAAGGTATTGGCGGAAGCAAAGAACCCCTGAGGCCGCTCGTTTTAGGTCGGGGGTACAGGCAAATACCCTGAGGCCGCGGCTACGCCCTTCGGAGTCGGGGGTCGGGAGTTGAATGCGAAGACTCTTCCGCATTCAACTCCCGACCCCCGACTCCCGACGTG
>DATENA010000275.1:0-15743 GCA_035275285.1 Fibrobacteria bacterium
GCGTGAGATCGATGGCGCGCCCGTCGAAGGGCGTGCCCACCGCCACCAGGGTCAGATCGGTTTCCTGCACCGCCGCCTTGAGGTCGGAGACGGCCCGCAGGCGGTTCCCGGCGTTGCGGCGCAGGAGCGGCCCCAGCCCCCGTTCATGGATGGGCGGCACGCCCGCGTTGATGCTCTTGACCTTGCGCGCGTCCACGTCCACGCACACCACTTTGTGGCCCTTTTCGGCCAGGCAGGCCCCGGTCACCAGGCCCACGTATCCGGATCCTATGATGGAGATGCGCATCATGCCTCCGTTCCTTCCCGGTTCTCCCGGTACCAAATGAGGTTGCGGCGCAAGCCCTCGTCCAATCCGATGGAGGGGTTGAAGCCGAAATGCTCCCGCGCCTTGGAAATGTCGGGGCAACGCCGTTCGGGGTTGTCCACCAGGTAATCCTTTTCGGGGCTGACGCCGCGCACCACCCGGCCGGCGTAGCCGAACAGCTCCCTCGAAAGCGCCGCGAGCTTTTCGGCCAGGCCCGCGACGGAAATCTCCGGGGATTCCGTCCCGATGTTGTAGGCCTCGCCCGCCCTGCCCGCCGTCAGCAGCTTGTAATAGCCCGCGACCGCGTCCGCCACGTAGCAGAAGGTGCGCTTGGGCGAGCCGTCCGACAGGAGCGTCATGTCGCGGCCGGCCAGGATGTCGCGCGCCAGGTCCGGGATCAGGCGCCCGTCGGTGAGTTTCAGCCCGGGCCCGTAATGGTTGAAAGGCCTGGCCACCTTCACGGCCACGCCGTGCTGCCGCGCGAAGTTCACGCACAAGGTCTCCCCGTAGCGCTTGGACTCGTCGTAGCAGGCCCGCGGCCCCGTGCAGGACACGTTGCCGCGGTAGGTTTCCGGAGTAGGGACGTTTTCCGGGGAGGGATCGCCGTAGATCTCGCTGCTGGAATAGAACAGGAAGCCTTCCACGGGCTTGCCTTTGCCGGTCTGCGCGCGGGCGTATTCCAGCAAGGATCTGAGGCCGCCCACGTTGGCGTCCATGGTCTCGATGGGGTGCTTGCGGTAGTAGACGGGCGAGGCGATGGAACCCGCATGGATCAGGAACCGGAAATCCGGGAGATCGGCGGGGAGCGGCCGGGTGATGTCGTGGCGGACCACGACCAAGTCCGGCGTCCCCTCCAGGGAGGACAGCCAGGCCGGGACGCCGCGGATGAAATTGTCGAATACGGTGAGCGGGATGCGCAGGGCGGGGGTGGAAGAGCGGTTCCACGCCAGCACCGATTGCACCAGGTAATAGCCCAGGAAGCCCGCGCCTCCCACCACCAGCAAGGGTTTTCCGGCCATGGTCCGGAACGCCCGTTCCGCTTCGCCGGTGATATGCGCCAGGTCTTTCGCGAGTACGTCCCGTGCCGTTTTCATGTGCCTTCGCTCCCTGCCGGTTTTTCCGGAAGCGTTCCGGAAGGCCGCCGGCCCCTGGTTTTTCCGCAATTGCGGGCCATGGCATGGGCTGCAACGCCTATCCCACCCGGCGGACCGGCGGAAAATGTCTGCACAACATGCTGCGCGCGGCGCGGAGGGCGCTTGCCCTTCAAGCCCGAAAAACCGCGAGGATCCGGGATTCACGCCCCGGATCGGCCCCGCGTTCGGATAAAAACGATTCCGGAATCCGCGAACGCAATCCCCATCGGACCAAAAAAACGGGGATGGCGGTGATGGCCGCCACCGCTTTGCTTTTCGCGGGCGGGCTGCCGGGGATGCCGGCCGTGGTGCGCCGCAGGGCCTGAAGGGGTTCCGGCCGCCGCCTAAGGTCTCTCGCGCGTTACCGTATCTTGAACGTTGATGAATCCGGCGCTTTACCCGGTCCGGCGCCCAGGCGAGGCGCTTGGCCCCGATCCTGAACGGGCGGCGCCGGCCGCGGGAGCATCGGAAGGATTGGGCAAAGCCCGGAAGCGATCCGGATAGTCCCCGCCCAATCCGTCGCAAACCCATTCCACGATCCGCCGGGTCAGCAGGTTCCAATCATAGGCGCGGGCTTCTTGCCGGCGCGACTCCACGTTTTCGCCCGCTTCGGGGACCAAGGATTGCTCCATGGCCTTGATCCAGGCGTCCCTGCCGGTGGCGAGGCGGAGGTGCCGTTCGAAATCCAGCAAGGTCCGTATGGGCGTGCCCACCACGGGACGGCCCGCGGCCAGGTACTCATGCAGCTTCAGGGGATAGATGAACTTGGTGTACCCGTCGAGCTTGTAGGGCAACAGGCAGACGTCGAAGGCCTGGACGAAGGCCGGAATGCGGTCCATGGGCTGGTATCCGATGCTGGTCACGTTGGGCAGGGCGAACAGGGCCTTGAGCCTTTCCTCTTCGCCGTCGAGCGTCTCCAGGGCTCCGACCAGCACCAGGGACCATTCCGGCTTGGCGAGAAAGACGGCGTGGAGCAGTCCGAAATCCAGCTGCTTCTTGATGCCTCCCGTATACCCGAAAACGGGCCCCGGGATGCCTTCCAATTCCTTCGGCGGCGGCCGCTTCCGCGAAAAAGCCTGGTAGTCCACGCCGTTGGGGATCCATCGCGTGTTGGGATTGATACCCCCTTTTTTTTCCATGAGCCCCGGCGAGTGGATGAGGACCAGGTCCGCTTCCCGGATGATGGACCTCTCCTCCGGATCGAGGGGGAGTTCCCGGGCCGAAAAGGTATACTCATCGTCGATATGGTAGATCGAAAAGTCATGGGGATGGAGCTTCAGCGCCGACGCGAGCTCCTTGCGCCAGACGTAGAGCACGAACCGTTTGCAACCGGATCGCTCCAACACGCGGCGGGCTCCGCGCAGGCGGAGACGCTCCAGCAACCGGGCCCAGGCGGCGGGGCGGTAGAAGACCGGCAACGCCCTTCCCGGCTCATAGACGAACAACTCGGAGGCGGATGGTCCGGGGCCGGGGCGCAGCAGGCCTTTCAGCGTCCATTTCTCGCGCCAATTGGCGGCGGGATTGCACCAGACCACGGGGAAATACCCGCCCAACCGCGTCAGGAACTGCTTGCGCGTGCTCCAGGAGGACTCCCAGGAGTCCGGAACCAACGCGATGACGCCGACTTCCGGGAACGGTCTTTCCGAGTTCGGTCCGGGAGCGATGGTCAGGCTCCTTTCAGGCGTTGACGTCGGATCTGCTCACCGGGGCCGGCAGGGTGTCGGACTTCCAGCGCGAGGGGAGGAAGAGCAGGCCGTAGCGGGACTCGATGCCCCGGCCGGTCTTGAAGTAGTCCGAGGTCTGAACGTCCAGGATCACGGCATGCTTCAGCACGTCCTGGAAATTCTCCCACCAGCCCAGCCACAAGGACAGGTTATAGCTTCCCGGCATGAAGTTGAGGAAGTCGATTTCCCAATCGATGCTCCACTTTCCCGGGGCCAGTTGGAAGACTTCGTAGCCGGTGAGGAAGTTGTTGCTGGAAGTCACCCGGAGGCCGGTTTCGTTGTGCACCTCTATGCCTATCCGCAGCTCGGAAAGGGTCACGCTGGTCTCGAAGTGCAGCCGGATGGTGATCGAGTCCCCGCTGCAGATGAAGTTGACCGTCTGCCCTTCCTTGTCCAGGAACTCGATGCCGGTGAAACGGCCCTCGCCGTTGCCGGTCCGGGATTCGATGGACCTGAGGTCCACCCCTCCGCTTTGCTTGAGGTTCAGGAAGGTGCTCATGTAAGCCTTGATGACATCGTCCGCCGGCCCGTCCATGCGCACCTTGCCGTTGTCGATCCAGATGCACCGCTGGCACAGGTTCTCGACGGCGGCCATGTTGTGGGACACGAACAGCACGGTGCGGCCTCCCCCGCGCAGGTCGTCCATGGTCTTGAGGCACTTCTTCTGGAATTCGATATCGCCCACGGCCAGGACCTCGTCCACCAGCAGGATGTCGGGGTCGAGATGGGCCGCCACGGCGAATCCCAGGCGGAGCCGCATGCCCGAGGAATACCGCTTGATGGGCGTGTCCATGAACTTCTCCACGCCCGCGAATTCCTCGATCTCCTTCATGCGGGAGGCGATTTCCTTCCTGGACATGCCCATGATGGATCCGTTGAGGAACACGTTTTCCCGGCCGGTCAGCTCTTCGTGGAAGCCGGTCCCCACCTCCAGCAGGGACGCGATGCGCCCGTTGACCTGGATTTTCCCGGAAGTGGGATAGGTGATCCTGGAAAGCACTTTCAGGAGCGTGCTCTTGCCCGCCCCGTTGCGCCCGATGATGCCGACGACCTCGCCCCGGTTGATGGAGAAGTTGACGCCGCCCAGGGCCAGGAGCGGCTTGCCCTTCTTCTTCCCCGCGCCGAAGGGGTTCTTCAGGAATCCGACCAAGGCTTCCCGGAGCATGCCGTCGGCCTTGTTCTGCCCCAGGATGTATCGCTTGGTCAGGTCGGTGACCTCGATGGCGGGTTTCACGGTGCTGGCGCTCCCTTTAGATGACATCGGCGAAGTCGCTTTCCGCTTTCCGGAAGAAAAGCAATCCGGACACGAATATGATCGCGGTCACGAGCAGGGAAATCCCCAGGAGCTTCCAGTCCACCGTCCTGGCCGGGAACAGGGAGGAGCGGAACGCCTCCAGGATGCCCGTGAGGGGATTCAGCGCGGCCAGCACCCGGTAGCGTTCGGGCACCATGCTCGCGGGGTAGATGACCGGGGAGAGGAACATCATCAATTGCACGATGAAAGGCAGCGCGTACTTGATGTCCCGGAATTTCACGTTCAGGGCCGACAGGAACAGCCCGACTCCCAGGGCCAGGAAGATGAGGGGGATCAGCAGGACCGGCCAGAGCAGGATGGCCCAGCTCGGCGCGATATGGTAATAGCCCATCAGGCCGACCAGGATCAGGGAGGCGAGCAGGAAATCGGGGACCCCGCTCAGCACCGCGGAAGCGGGCAGGGAAGCCCGGGGGAAGTAGACCTTGGTCAGCAGGTTGGAATTGCCCACCAGGCTGTTGCCGGAATAGGATAGGGCGGTGGAAAAATAGGTCCAAGCCACCAGGGCGCTATAGGAGAAGATGGGGTAGGGGATGCCGTCGCTGGGGATGCGCCCGAGGTTTCCGAAGAACAGCGTGAACACGATCATGGTGAACAAGGGCTGGATCACGGCCCAGGCCGCGCCCAGCAACGTCTGCTTGTACCTGACCTTGATGTCCCGCCAGACCATGAAGAAAATCAGCTCGCGATAGCGCCAATTCTCGAGCAACCAATCCTTGAAATTAGGCATGACGCGAGACACCGCTTTCCTGGCCAAATATATTCCGAAGCAATTGATTCAACAAGCCCTCACATGGTAACATGGGAATCGCCGCCGGGCCACTATTTGCCCGGAAAGGCGCGCGTCCGGCCGCGGATCCAGAACAGGATGTCTTCGCCCACGTCGGTTCCGTTCCAACGGAGCCATCGGAAGAGTTGCAGGAAGCATCTGGCCTTGTCATACGCGCCCAGGGACGACGCCCGGATGGCCGCCTGGTATTCCTTCAACAGGCGCAAAGCGGGAAGCGCCAGGACGTTCCCCTTGGTGGAATCGAACCATTCCGTGCGCCGGCGCAAGTCCGGGTACGCCCGGGTGGAGCGCTCGTTGTGCTCGCGGTGGAGGAACAGCGGCTCCGGCACTTCCTCGAACGGCCCCATCATCGCGAGCATGGCCAGGAGCACCCGGTCCGAGCCCACGTAGCCGCCCATCACGGGCGTTTTCTCCAGGGCGGCGCGGCGGACCACGCCCAGGACGTGGAAGCAGGAATGGTTGATGCAAACCATGTACCGGAACCGCTCCACGGGATCGGGGGAAGACGTGCGCAGATCGACGTCGAAATGCCGGATGACCTTGCCCTCGGAGTCGATGTCCACGACCTTGGACTGGCAGAGCACCGCGCCGGGATTCGCCTCCAACAGGTCGATGCATTTGCGGAGATAGTCCGGCTCATGCAAATCGTCATAGGCCGCGAACTTGAAATATTTGCCGACGGCCAGTTCGAAGGCGCGGTTGAAGTTGGGCGCCGCGCCCAGGTTCCTGGCGTTGCGATGGTATTTGACGCGCCGATCCCGCGAGCAGAAGCCGCGGCAGATGGACTCGGTGGAATCCGTGGAGGCATTGTCGGAAACGACCAGCTCGAAATCCCGGAACGTTTGCGAGAGGAGGTTCTCCAGGGTCTGGGAAAGATATTTCTCGGCGTTGTAAACGGGGAGGCCGATGCTGAGGAGCGGAGCTCGCGAACCTTCGACCATGCCCGAAACCTATAAACATGGGTTGCCGCATGCAAGGTGGCGGAAGCCTTTACTCTCCCTCTCCCGCTCCCGCGGCGCGGGAGCGGTTCTCCGCCGCCGGCGCGCGCCTGCATCGGCTTGCAGGGGAATCCGGCAAATGTTAGAATTGAAACCGCTTGCTTCGTGCCGTTCCGAGTCAGATTCCTCCATATCCTCAAGAAAGCCAGGCACCTTGATGAACGCTCGTGAAATCGCCAAGCTCCGTCTGAATCTGAAAGCGGGGGAATGGGTGGTCGTCAGGACCAAAGAGGAAATCCTGGCCACCTTGGATGCCCGGGCCCGCTTGGACGGAATGCCGTTCCAGCCGGAAATGCTCGCTTTCTGCGGAAAGCGTTTGCGCGTGTACAAGGTCGCCCACAAAACCTGCGATACCGTGGACAAGAACGGCAGCCGCAGCATCTCCGACGCCGTGCATCTGGAAGGCGTCCGCTGTGACGGCGTTTCGCATTCCGGCTGCCAGGCGAGATGCCTGATGTTCTGGAAGGAAGCCTGGCTGGAACGGGCCGGCAAACCGCGCCGGAAGCCCGCGCCGGCCTCCGCTCCCGTTTGCACGGAGGAAACCGTCCTCGGGGCCGTCGTGTCCCCGGGCGAGCGGCCCACCGATGCCGATCCCACCTGGGTCTGCCAGACCACGGCGGGACTGGACATGTCCCGGCCGCTGCAATGGTGGGATCCCCGCCAATACGCGAAGGACGTCCTGACGGGGAACCATAGCGTCTGGAGCGTCGTGAAAATGCTTTCCTTCGGCTCCTTCCGGTTCGTCCTCAACTTCGGGATCGGATACCGTTTCCTGCTGAAGGGCTACGATGCGTTCCAGAAGGTGCGCGGGGGAAAGCCCTATCCCCATGCCTCCGGTTGCATTCCCATGGACAAGCCGACGCCCACGGAAACCCTGGACCTGCAACCGGGGGAGATGGTCGAAGTCAAGTCCCCGGAGGAGATCCGCGCGACCTTGAACGTCAAGGGGCGCAACCGGGGCATGTGGTTCGATCAGGAGATGGTGCAATACTGCGGCGGGAAATTCCCCGTGGAACTCCGCGTCGATCGCCTGATCGACGACAAGACGGGGAAGCTCCTCGTCATGAAGAACCCCTGCATCCAGCTGCAGGGAGTGATCTGCAAAGCCTCTTGCACGGATCGGCGGCTGGGATGCCCTCGCGCCACCAATATGTATTGGCGGGAGCTCTGGCTTAAACGCGCTTGATCCGCTCGCCGGCCGCAGTGGCGCGGCGTTGGCTCTAAGGGTCCGTTAAGAAATAAATGGAGCAAAGGAGCCCTCAGATGGGCGGCGAACTGCTTCAGTTATTTCTTAACGGACCCTTAGGCTTTCCGGCCGGGCCGGCGCCCGTTCCGGAAAGCAGCGGCAGCAGGCCTTGGGAGAGGTTCGTTTCCCAGGACAGATGGCCCAGGATGTAATTGCGGGCGGACTCTCCCATGGACGCCACTCCCGATTTGTCCCCCAGCAGTTTTTCCAGGCAGGCGCAGAACTCCTGGGCGGTTTCGGCGACCATCAGATCCCGGCCGTCCTCCGCGTGGATTCCCCCCAAGGCGCTTTTGCTCACCACCACGGCCTTGCCGCTGGCCATGGCTTCCAGGACCTTGTTCTGCATGCCCCGCGCGATGCGCAGGGGCACCACAACGATGTGCGCGCGCGCCTGTTCCCGGCGCATGTCCTCCACGAATCCCGTCACTTCCACGCCTTCGATGCGCGCCAGGCTCTTGACCTTCAACGTGGGATTGCTGCCGGCTATGATGAAGCGCGCGGCGGGGAAGCTCCGGCGCAGGCGGGGAAAGACTTCCTTCGCGAACCAGGCGACGCCTTCCTCGTTCGGGAAATAATCCATCGCGCCCGTGAACAGGATGCGGCCTTCCTCGATGGGCTCGGGGCGGGGAGCGAAGAACTCCGTGTCCACTCCATTGCCCAAGGTCAAGAGCGGGCCTTCGCCGCCCAGGTCCCGGAACAACCCCATCTCGGCCGGAGTGATGAAGATGGAAGCGAGGGAACCTTTGCACGCCGCTTTCTCGAAGGCGAGCAGGCGGCGGGCCTCCAGGCGGTACAGCCATGCGGCGTAGAAGGGCAGCCGGTCGGCGTAATTGTCCCATTTGTGGGAGTCCACGTCGCAGAAATCGATCACCGTGCGCGGCAGCATGCCGGCCGGGATGTACTGCGCCATCTGCCCGGAGAATACGAAAATGCGCGGGTATGCATGCTCCCGGATGAGGCGGTCCACCTTTCTGCGCATGCCCGGATGATCGTACAGCGCCACGCTCAGGGGCCGCCCTTTCAGGAAGCCCGCGGCCAGCCGGACCGCCTGCATCCCGGGCCCGCGGGTGAAGCCGGAAACCGTGCGGCAAATCCCCTGCAGCTTGCGGATGTGCTTTTGATCGGAGCGGTCCCCCAGAAAGCAGACCAGATCCACCTCGAAATGCCTGGAGAGGAACACCAGCTCGTTGTATGAGCGGATCTTGTCCCCTTTGTTGGGGGGATACGGGATGCGGTGGGCGATGTACAGGAGGCGCTGCACGGTGATCAGGGCAGGAAGCGGTTCAGGAACGGCCCGATCAGCTTCGAAGTCCACAGGGGCTGCCGGGACCAGGCCTTGAGGAACAGGGCCAGCTTGGGATTGGACGGGTTGAAGCTGGGGAGCTCCTGGCGCGTGTTGTAGATGTATTGGAAAGGCAGCGTGCGCGGCTCGAAGCCCATGTTCCGCTTGAAATCGAAAGAGCCGGACCCGCGCCGGCTCTTCCCGAAATCGAACTCCTTGCACCCGCGCTTCAGGCCATGGCACATCAGCGCGTAATACATGTAATTGTTGGCTCCGGTGAAGTTGGATTCGTTCAGCGAACCGGAGAAATACGGGTTGCAGACGTCCTTGAAATAGAAGTTCATCACGCCGCATACGGCCTTGCCCCGGTGCATGACGAAGAGGATGTCCGCCCTTTCGCCCATGACCTCCATGATGACCCGGAAGAATTCCTTGGGGAAGGCGGGCGTGCCCAGCTTCTTCAGGTTGACGGCGCTCAGGTGCCAAAGCAGCGGCCAATCCCGGTTCACCACGTAGGTGAGCTGGTGGTTGGAAACGGCCTTGCGCACCGAGGCGCGGGATTTCCGGGGGATGGATTCCAGGCAGGCTTCTTCCGTTTGGGGCAGCGCCTTGGCGAATTGCACGTTCAGATCGCTTTCCGGGAGTTTCAGGCCGGAAGCCACCGTGTTGCGCAAATGGATCATCCCCGCGCCCTCCTTGCGGGCGATCTCCAGGCAGGCATCGTGCAGCGCTTGCGAGACCCCCGCGTCGTCGGCGAGGATGCCTCCGTAGGCGGTGAAGGGAAGGGAGTACAGGCTCTTGCGGCCGCTCAACCCCCGCACGCGGTAGAGGCTGACCAGACCCCGGATGGTCCCGCCTTCCCGCACGGAGACGTGGTAATAAGGCCGGCGATAGCTTTTCTGCAGGATTTCCAGCCAAGCGGAGGAATGGAACACGGTTCCACCCGCGTGGTTTCCGACATAGCGATCCCATTCCACGGCATCGGCCCGGGACATGGGTGTGGCGGGAGTCCAAATGGTTACTGACACGATCCCTCATTCATCCGGAAGGACCTGAAATTGAGTAATCTATGGGGGATTAGGAAAGGGCAAGGATTGGAGCCGTCCTTGGGAATACCTAGCTTTTGCGGGAATGCGACGCGCGAATCCCATGACTTCGACACGGACCGTTCTGGGGATGTTCCTCTTCCATCTGCTCCTTCTCCCGCAGGCCCGGGCCTCGGCCAACCTGGCCACGGCTCCCCGGGACGGGCATTTCCATGCCGGCGAAGCCTTGACCGTGGAAGTGCCCCTGGACAGCGCCGGCCTCATCCGCGGCGGGTACCCCATCGACAGCGCCGGCTACGTGGATTTCCCGGTGATCGGCAAGGTGTACGTCCATGACAGGACCCAGGAAGAGGTGGAAGGGTTCCTGTCCGAGAAGCTGGCCAACTACCTGAAGGATACCCATATCAAGGTCAGCCCCGCCATGCGGCTCACCATGCTGGGGTATTGGACCAGGCAGGGCCAGTATTACGTCCCCCCCAACGCGACCGTCTGGGAGGCCGCCCACCTTGCCGGCGGGCTGGCCGGCGAGCGCACCTTATCCAAGATCAAGGTCCTGCGCGGCAGCAAGGAAACGGAAATCCCGTTCCTGGACGAGTATTCCAGCGGCAAGACCTTGCTGGCGGCGGGTTTCCGCTCCGGGGACATCATCGTGGTGCCGGTGCCCCGGGACAACGCGGGATTCTGGTACTGGTTCCGGGAGTCCTTGAACGTTACGGCCCAGATCGCCAGCATCGCGGGCACGGTCATCACCTTGTATATCACCTACGAACTGTTGCATGATCAACAGGACCGGAATTCGCTTCCCACCGTCCCGTGACAGCGTCCGGCGGTTCCCGGATCCGTTCGCATAGCCATTCAGGGAAATCCATGAAGAAAATCATGCTTGTTTGCGGAGCCCGGCCCAATTTCATGAAGATTTCCCCGATCATCAAGGCCATGGAACGCTCGCGGAACGTCAAGCCCTACTTGGTGCATACCGGGCAGCATTACGACGAGAAGATGTCCAAATCCTTCTTCGACCTCCTCCACATCCCCAAGCCGGACGTGGACCTGGAAGTGGGGTCCGGGTCCCATGCGGAACAGACCGGCAAGGTCATGGTGGAATTCGAAAAGACGTGCCAAAGGGAGAAACCCGATCTGGTCGTGGTGGTGGGGGACGTGAACTCCACCATGGCCTGCGCCATCACCGCCAAGAAGCTGTGGATTCCGGTGGCGCACGTCGAGGCCGGATTGCGGTCCTGGGACATGAAGATGCCCGAGGAGGTCAATCGCGTGGTGACGGACTCCCTGTGCGATCTGTTTTTCACCACCGATCCGGATGCCAATGCGAACCTCGCCAAAACGGGGGTCGAAGCGTCCCGGGTGCATTTCGCCGGGAACGTCATGATAGACACCCTGCTGGACAACGTGGAGCTGGCCAAGGACAATCCGATCCTCGAAACCATGGGCGTCAAGGCGGGAGGGTATGGCTTCCTCACCATGCACCGGCCCTCCAACGTGGACGACCGGGAAATCCTGGGCGGACTGCTGGGCGCGTTCGGATACATCCAGGAGAAGCTGCCCATCGTCTTCCCCGCGCATCCCCGCACGGTCAAGATGATCCGCGAGTTCGGATTCGGCGACGTGCTGAAGGGCATGCGCAACCTGAAGGTATGCGAGCCCCTGGACTATCACCAGATGCTGAAACTGAACAGGAACGCGCGCTTCGCCCTGACGGATTCGGGCGGGCTGCAGGAAGAGACCACCGTGCTGGGGATCCCGTGCATCACCATGCGCAACAACACCGAGCGGCCCGTGACCGTGGAGGTGGGCACCAGCGAGGTCGTCGGCAACGATCCCGCGAAGATCAAGGATGCCGCGGATCGCATCCTGGCGGGCAAGTGGAAAAAGGGAGGCATCCCGGAAGGCTGGGACGGGAAGGCCGGCGAACGCATCGTCGCCGTCCTGGAGGATTTCCTGCGCACCTGAGCCGCGCCGCCGGCTTTCATTTCCATTCTCTCCCCTCCTCCTTCCGCCGCGGGATTCCGGCTTGCGGATTCCGCGCGGCGATTCTCCGGATTATGGCGGCATTTGGGGCGGGATGCGCGAATCCGCATATTTTCCTCCGTCTTGCGCGCGGGAAAAAGTTGGGTTTGGGGGCTTACAAAAGGTAGTTCTGGGTCGGGAATTCTCTGAGCCAGCCTTCGTCGAACAGGATCCAAACCTGGACGCATTCGGGTTCGCCTTGGAACGCGGGGAAGGGTTTCACATGGACATGCTCGATGCGATGAAATCCGAAGTCGAATCGGTTCCCTTTCCGGACCGGAAATCCGCCCTGATCGCGTACCGGAATTCGGAACGGGAGCGGTTGCGCGTCGGGAATCTGTTCCAGCTCATCCCCGCCCGGGGGGAAACCGCGCTGGACATCGGCGCC
The DNA here is from genome assembly GCA_035275285.1 of Fibrobacteria bacterium. Classification (GTDB taxonomy): domain Bacteria; phylum Fibrobacterota; class Fibrobacteria; order UBA11236; family UBA11236; genus Chersky-265. Next base: position 12,249 of record DATENA010000275.1, read on the forward strand.
CGGGACGGGTTCCTTTCCTTGCGCCTGGCCGAGCGGTTCAAGTCGGTGACGGCCTTGGACCTGGAAAGGCTGGAAATCGATCATCCCGCGGTAAGCTGCATGCAGGGGGACGCCGCCTCCATCGACGCACCGGACGGCAGCTTCGACGTGGTCCTGTGCGCGGAAGTGCTGGAGCATATCCCGCCCCCGAAGCTCTCCGCCGTGTGCGCGGAAATCTTCCGGGTCAGCCGGGATTGCGTCGTGATCGGCGTTCCCTACCGCCAGGATACCCGCTTCGGCCGGAGCACCTGCGCCTCCTGCGGAGGCAGGAACCCCCCCTGGGGCCACGTGAACGTCTTCGATGAAATGAACCTGCAAGCGCTGTTTCCCGGCCTGCGCGCGGAAAAGATCTCCCTGATCGGGAGCTCCCGGGAACGCACGAACTTCCTGTCCGCGTTCCTGATGGACCTGGCGGGGAACCCTTACGGCACTTACGGCCAGACCGAGGGATGCGTGCATTGCGGGACCAAGCTGGAAGCGCCGGCCCGGCGCACCTTGCCGCAGAGGGCGGCCAGTTTCGCGGGCCATCGGCTGCAAGTGCTGGCGAGCCGGTTCGCCGCCCCGCGCCCGATCTGGATGCACATCCTGTTCCGCAAGTCCTGAGAGGGGCGGAATATCGGAGGGGATAAGGGCTTCGTTTTGCCTATGCCCCTCAAGGCCGCATCGGAGAGGTTACCTTGCATGGCATGAGCCCGCGCACCCGCGGCATCGTGCCCACCCGCAATCCGGATACAGGGAAATGGATCAGGGTCGGGGAGCAGGTGATTGTTCCGGGTTGTAAGGAAGGAGTCCGGGGCATGTCCGGACTCCTCGATATCAGGCTGTGATCAGGGGTTTTGCTTGAACACGAATACCCCGGGCGTCGCCGCCCATGAGGCGAAATCGGAAATCGCGGCATTGGTCACGGAGAAAAACCCGCTCCCGACGGAGAAGGCCACCGGAAGCGAGGCCCACCCCGTTGGGCCGGTAACGGCCAGATCCCAGAAACGGTTCCGGTTGAAATCCCCCAGAATCAGGTTGGCGTTGGCGGTGGCGGCAAAGGACGGGAAACCGGCCACGGCCTGATTGGTGGTCACCCAGGAGCCGTCCGCTTGCGCGAACAGGGCGGGGATGGAGGCCCATCCCTGCGCACCGGTCAAAGCCAAATCCGTGCGCGCGTCGCCGTTCAAATCCGCGGCAATCACCTTGACGCCGGCGGTGGCGGCCCAGGAGTTGAAATTGGGGCCCACGCCGTTGTTGGCCACGCTGAAGGACCCGGATCCGGTGGAATAGGCTACGGGGGCGGTACCCCATCCCGGACCGCTGGTCACGAGGATGTCCGTGAGGCCGTCCGCATTGTAATCGCCTGTCAGGACCTTTGTGCCAGCGGTGGCCGCCCAGGAAGGGAAATCGGCCACACCGACGTTGGTGACGCTGAAATTTCCGTTGCCCTGGGAAAAGGCCACGGGAATGGACCCCCAACCGACGGGGCCGGTAAGCGCGAAGTCGGTGCGGCCGTCGCCGTTGTAATCGCCGGGCAGGATTTTGACGCCGGCCGTGGATGCCCAGCCGCCGAAGTTGGGCCCCACTGAACCGTTCACGACGCTGAAGCCGCCGTTGCCGAGCGACATGGCCACGGGAATCGTGTTCCAACCGGTGGCGCCGACCAGGGCCAAATCGGTGTAGCCGTCGCCATTGAAATCGCCCGTGAACAGCTTGGCGGAAGGCGTAGCGGCCCAGGAAGGGAAATCCGCCACGCCGAAGTTGGTCACGTTGAAGGTTCCATTGCCGTTGGAGAAGGCCACGGGAACCGTGCCCCAACCGGTAACGCCGGTCAAGGCGAGGTCGGAATAGCCGTCATTATTGAAGTCCCCGTAAACGCGGCGGACGTTCGCCGATTGGGCCCAGCTGGGGAAATCGGCTACGAAGGAGTTGGTGACGTTGAAGCTGCCGGTGCCGTTGGAGAAGGCCACGGGAATGGTGGCCCATCCTGAACCGCCCGTCAAGGCCACGTCCGTGCGGCCGTCCCCGTTGACGTCGAACATTTCCTTGGGGTACATCGATCCGATGGTGGCGCGGTCGGTGGAACTCAAGGCGTTGTTGTAGCTCGAATTGAAGCAGTAGTTCATGATGGAGGAGTTGTCGAAGGCGCCGATGATGACATCCCCGTTGGTTCCCTGAGGCGCATCCGTACAAGCTGCGGGTTTGTCGGGCCGATTCTGCTCATGGGCTATGCCCAGGGCATGGCCGAATTCATGGATGGCGATGGTCTCGATGCAGCTTTGCCGAAATGCGGCGGGGCTGGCGCAGGCCGATCCCCAGGCGCTGAAGGTGAAGTTCAGCAACATCCCGTTGACCACGTTGTTCAGGTTCCTGCCCAGGGAAAGCACCTGGGGCCCGGCGTCCTGGATCAGGATACGGATGCCCGAATTGGTGGAGGCTGTGCAATTTCCCCAGCCGGTGAAGGAAATCCCCGAGGCGGCGTCCCAGGTCTGAGCGACCCGGTTCCTGACCCAGCCCTGCTCCGTGGCGGTGGCCCCCGATCCGTTTTCCCAGCAAACGGGCACCTGGTTGGCCAACCAACGCGATGATTCCAAAAAGTATCCTTCATCGGATTGGCCGTGGGAAGAGGCGGCCAGGGCGAAAAACATGGCCCCGCCCCCAATCATAAGCCTTAAAGAGTATTTCATTATCGACTCCGTCGAATTGAGTTGAACGAATGGTCCATTTTGGGCCACTCGTCTTCTATTAGACTGAACGAATAGAAAATATGTCTCTTTTTTTTCAAAGGAAATGAATTAGACACATCGGCCGTCCCTAATCGGAATAGAGAGGAAAAACCACGTGAGATTTGTGGCATATTCGTATTCAATTCGGCGGCTGCAATCATTGGAATGGTAATAGCTCGTTGGTCATGGCAAAAAAACCTGGAAGTTATCGCACAGATTGTGCGTACGCAAGGATTCGGAGCAGGGACCTGCGGGGCAACATTCTCGCCAAAAGCAGCTCGATATCCTTGCAGGTCAATGTCGAGCGCGAGATTTGCATCCGATCTCCTGTCAGCGATATGTCAGCTTCCAATTCCACATCGCTTTTCTTTCTTCTTAAAACAAGTGGATTGTGATGGGAGATTTTTCCCGCACAACGGCCATCTCCATAACCAGTTTGAGCCTGTCTAACGGAGGCAAGCTTCGAAAAAGCCAAAAGCCGCCCGCCGCAGTGATTGGACCGGCGCAAGAATCCACTACTCTCCGGCGGCCGAAAAAGAGAGGGTAACACGCGATTCGATATGCGGTCATGGCCGGAGACGTGAAGGCGAAGAATCCGGCATTTGCCGGAGCTACGTAGACTCTTTTAGAACTTTCCTGACTCAAGGAATCGGGGACGTATGCGCCTTCCTGGGGGAGGCCCGGGAATTGAAGTGCTTGACGGCATAGGATAGGAAACCATCTGCCCAGGAAAAAAGGACCACGCCGA
>DATENA010000276.1:0-12600 GCA_035275285.1 Fibrobacteria bacterium
CGCATAGGTGGCGCCGGATCGCTCCAGGCACCCGCGCGCCATGGCCAGAGCGGTTTCCTCCGAAACCGCGCCGAAGGTTTTAAGGAGAAGCGGGTCCACGCCCAGCAATTCGGTTTTGGCCCGATTGGAATAGGTGAGGAAGCCCTTTTGGAAAACCTCCGAACTGCCGGGGGTTTCGGTGAGCAGGAACCCGAGCCCGCCGCCCGTGCACGATTCGGCCACGGAGACGGTGGCGCCCCGGGCGAGAAGCAGGTTCATCACGGCCTGCGGCAGGGCCGCGCCGCCGCGGTCCACGATGGCTTCGGGAGGCATGGCGTCCAGCATTCCCAGCCAAAGCGCGTCCAGCTCGGCCGCCCGGCGATCCCGGTCGGACGGGGCGCACAGAACGGACAGGGTGATGCGCACGCCCTTTTCGCCGGGAAGGCTGGAGAACCGGAAAGCGTCCGGGACGGCCAGGGAGGCGAAAGCCCGACGCTGGGCGCTTTCGGACCAGCCCCAGGTCCAGGCCGACTTCTCCAGCAGAACCCCGTCGCCCTTGAGGCCGGGGAGCACGTGCAGGCGCATCATGGCGTCCAGCTCCGCGGGCACGCCCGGAAAGGCGAAGGCCGGGACTCCGCGGGCCTCGAAGGCGATGCCGCAGGCCGTACCGGCCGGGTTACGTAACGGCCGCGTTCCCTCGGGGACCGAGGCCTGGACGCGCTGGCCCCAGGGCATTTCCGCGGACGGCTTGCCGAGGAAAGCGCACAGCCATTCCATGGCCTCGGGGCTTTCGCGGAGCGGCCGGCCCAGGAATCCCGCCACGGCCTGGCGCGTCACGTCGTCCCGGGTGGGGCCGAGGCCTCCCGTCAGGATCAGCATGTCGACGGGCTTGGCAGCGGCGGGCATCGCCCGGGCGTTCCCGAAGCCCGGACCCAAGGCCCAGTCCAGAGCACGCGCCAGGGCCGCCTCCTCGTCGCCGATCACCAGGTTGAAAGGGATTTCATGCCCCAAGGGGCACAGCATGCGGGCCAGATCGAACTGATTGGAGTTCAGGATCTTGCCCCCCAGCAATTCGTCTCCGATATTCAGGATCCCGACTCTCATGTTCAAAAATATACCACCTCACCGGGGACAGTAAGTGTCACCCGCGTCCCGGCTTCCGGCTCCGGATCCTTCCCGGTCCGCAAACCTGCCGGCGCGGATGGGAAACCGAACCGGTCCGGTTCTTTTGTACTTTTTCCGCTCTGATGCCCAGCTTGCAGAAGTCCGCCGCCTTAATCGTCCTGTCCCTGTCGCTGGCGTCGCTTTACCGGCCCGCCGCGGCCCAGGGACACAGCGGCATCCCGGAAATCGACAGCCTGCCCTTGCACGATTGGGCGAGGCCCGGCGAACCGCTTTCCTATGCCAAGGCGATCGGGCTTTCCACCCTGTTTCCGGGAGGCGGACAGATCTACGGCAGCCATCCGGTGCGCGGCGGATTCCTGATCGGCATGGAGACCCTGCTGGGCTCGCTGGCGGCGGTTTCCGTATTCAAGGACATCCCCCATTGGCGCAACCAGGCCAAGGATGCGCTGGATTCGGCCGACGCGCTGTTCGTCAAACAGAGCCGCTACCCCGATAGCGCCGCGATTCTGGAACCCCAGCGGGTGGCCCAGGTGAGGTTCGCGCGGGAGCGTTCGCAACTGGCGTCCCAGCAGGCGGACCTGGCCAATTCCCAAATCGCCTGGGCCCTGGGCCTGCACCTGTACGGCATCCTGGACGCGGCGGAAATAGCCTACCTGAGCCGGCATCGCGATACGCAATCCCGCTCGGTGCGCCGGGCCATGGGCTACGGCCTGCTCTTCCCGGGCGGGGCCCAGCTCTACAACCGCCGCTACGGAAAGTTCGGCATGCTGTGGATGACCCTGGGAGCGAGCATCGTCTCGGCCTATTCCCGCCAGGAAATGGTGGACCTGCTGAACCATCGTCTCTCGGTGGCCCGCGCGGAGAACCGCACCGAGGTCGTTTCCGATTTGGAAAAGGATCGCACCCTGTACCGGAAGCGCCGGAACCAATACTTCTGGGGGATGGGGCTGTTCTACGTCTATGCCGTCCTGGACGGGATGGTGGACGCGTCCCTGGCGGATTTCGACGCGCCCCACCGCTTCGCCTTCACCGCCGGTCCCGAAGGCGCCCTGGCCTGCGAATGGCGGATCCCCTTCCGGGCCCCTTGAGGTCCCCGGGAGGCGGCGCTCCCTTTCCCTACCCGGCCCCGTGGCGGCGGAGGAATTCCAGCCATCGCTCCCGGAGATAGGCCAGCCCTTCGGCCGGGGTCGGAGCGCTGTCCAGGTATTCTTCCAGGCTTTCCGAAATGGTGGGCGGCTCGATGTGCCGGACCCATCGATCCAGGCGGAAGTCGAAATAGATGTCGCGATGATCCAACGGGAATCCTTCCGGAACCTTTTCCGCCAGCCTGAGGATCTGGGCCGCGGAAAGGCCGAACTCCGCGAGCGGCAGCAGGAAAACCGGCCACCCTTCCCTATCTCCCGGGCGTCCCGGCCGGTCCCCGGAAAGGCTTTCCAGGGCCCGTTCCAGGGCCCGGGCCTGGGCGGCGCCGAGCCGTTCCAGCCTGGCCTCCACGCTATGATCCGGGAGGCGGAAATTCCGGTTTTCCATGCCTCCCAGCATATCATTCCCGGGAGGGTCCGGACCAGGGCCGCGGGCCGCCTTCGCACCGCCCGCCGGGCCTTCGCGCCGTCGGTCCGCCGCCATTCATCCGGAGAAAAGGAAAGGCCCCGGGGAGGATTCCCCGGGGCCGCGTTATCGATACGTCAGGATGAGCGACCGGGACTATTGACCCGCGAGAAGCGTCTTTTCCATGACCAGGATGGCGCCGTCCGGTCCGAGCATCACCTTGGTGGGATCGGCCTTGGGAGCCATGAAGACGAAAACCCTGGTTTCGGCGCTGGCGTCCACGCCGATGATGAGGGCGCCTTCGCTATGCACGGATTGAGGATTCACCACGGCATCGAGCATGCCGGCGGGAGTGGGGATCCGCACCTTGTTGGACTTGGAGGCCAGCAGGCTCTTCAGGTTTTCCACGGAGCCCATGTAGGGAACCGGCTTGGCGGTATCCTGGGGATTGTTGACGATGGGAGGGTTATTGTTGACCGGAGGCTTGGCGGTGTCGGCGGGATTGTTCACGAAGCCGGTGTCATTGAGCCTGAGGAAGACCAGCGGCACGCCGTCCTTGATGAACAGCTTGGAGGAATCGCCGGGAACGGAAAGGAACATGTACTTGGAGGCTCCGGCGAGGTCCGCGATCAGCGCGACCTTGGTGTTCTGATCGATCATCAGGGACGCGGGATTCACCGTGATCCGGGCGGAGACGTTCATCAGGGTGTCCTTCACGAGGCCCGCCAGATTGTTGGAAGCGGAGAGGGCCGTCCTGACGATGTCGAGCGAGCCCTTGTAAAGGGGAGCCTTGCCTTCGCCGGGGTTCGGGCCGCAGGGTCCCTTGGCGGGATCGCAGGGCACCGTGCAGGTCTGCTTGGTCGGGTCGCACACCCTGTTCGTATCCACGGGGTTGTTCACGATGGGCCCGTTGTTGCAAGACATGGTGCTGCTGCCGTAGTCCGCGGGAACCGGACGGAACTCCACCACGAACACGTTCAGGCGGATCTGCCCTTGCGCGTCGAAGGCCTTGTCCAGGCGGTTGGGGACGCCGGCGGTGAACTGGTCTTCCATCAGGAATACGCGGTTGGAGGATCCGAACTGCAGGCCCATGGAATCGTTCTTGTAGGCGTTCACGGCGGCTTCGGATTCATCCTTGGCCGGGACGGCCTCGGGAACCAGGGTCACCTGTCCGCACATGGGGGCCTTGGCGTTGGAGACGTGCAGGGAGTCGTTCTTCACGCGGTACACGCGGCCGCCCATGGAGATGAAGAAGTAGTCGCCGGCTTTGACGGCGGCCCTCTCCAGGAACATGTTGAAGACCTTGGTGCCCGCCATGAAGGGCCTCCCGAAGGAAGTGCCGGGATTGTTGTTCACGGGGTTGCAGGTCTGGCCCGCGGGGCAGGTATTGCAAGGGCCCTTGGCGGGGTCGCAAGTGGTGTTGGGATTGTTGTTGACGTTGCAATCGGCCCGGGTGGGGTCGCAAGCGGGATTGGTCGTCACGGGCTGCACCGCGAAACCGTTGCCGCTCTTGTCCTGGGCGATCCATCCCTTCAAGGTGCCGGTGATGCCGTCCGCGGCCGGGGCCATCTCGCTCTTGGCGGCGCGGCCGTTGATCTGGCCGGGGATGCTCTTGCGCACTCCCGAGGAATCGGATTCCTGGAAGAAGTGGCCGTCCACGATCCAGTTCCCCTGTCCGTCCAGGACGATGCGTCCGCCTACTTCCGAGCGCCTGCTGAGGGCGCCGGAAGAAACCCTCTTCTCGCCGAAGAACTCGTAGCTGCCGTCGGACTGGGTGCGGATGTTGAGGCCGTCGATGACGGCGAGGGTGTCGCCGAACTCGTCGACCAGGGTGACCACGCCCTTGCCCATGATGATCAGGCCGCCTTCCCTCACGCCCGCGGGGGGAGTGCGGTAGGTGATGGCGTTGTTCGCGGCGGTGTTGACGGGATTGTTCACGACGGGGCCGTTATTGCCGGTGGTGTTGCCCGGCAGGTACCGGGACACGTCCTCGCCGCGGCCGCTGGCGGCGAACTGCCCGATGTAGGGGCCGGTGCCGAAATTGAGGGAGCCTTTGGCCGGGGCCGCGATGATGTCGATGGGTCCCATCAGCAGGGACGTGATGGCGTCGTAATGCCCGCGCATCAGCAGGGCCTTGCCGGCGTCCGGTCCGTTCTTGAGCAGGGTGACGGGGATGTAGACCTCGCCCGCCGCTTCGTTGAAGGCGGTCTTGAGGGTGTCGATCAAGGTGTCCTTGCCGATCACGGCGGAATAGGCGACCCAGAGGGCCTTGGCCGAATCGGTATAGAGCCTGAAGGAGATGCCGTTGGTCGCCGCGCCCATCTGGAACTTGCCGGAGAACACGCCGATCGGGGCGCTGGCGCGCGGACGGGTGCCGGGGTTGTTCCTGGGGTCCATGGGGTTGAAACCCTGCATCATTTCGATGTCGTCCGGGAAGCCGTCCGAATCGGAATCCTGCCAGACGATGCCGGCGGCGATCAGCTTGGCGATTTCCGCCTTCACGCCGGCCGCATCGGCTTTGCCGGTCACGAGGCCGTCGTCGCCCTTGGGATCGATCAGGGCTTCCAGGAAGTCGGCCAGGCCGTCGGCGTCCGTGTCCGTGCGGAAGTCGGGATAGGAATTGCGGTTGCGCGGATCCGTCTTGTACTTGGCTTCGATGCCGTCGGGAACGCCGTCCAGGTCCATGTCGCTGAAGCTGTTGGCGACCACGGGCTGGTTGTTCACGAAGGTCTGCTGGGCCTGTTGCAGGGTGTTGAAGGCGGTCTCGCCCTGGGGGAAGGCCTTGCAGGCGAAGTAACCGCGGGTCGGTCCGAAATCCGATTCGGCGTAGAAGCGATCGGGGTTGAAGCCGTTGGCCAGGAACTGCGTCGCCGAAGTGTCCTTGACGGCGATGGCCTTCCAATTGTAGACGCCGCCGAAGCCCTTGGAGGCGTCGAACAGGGAGGAGATGGCGTTCTCGAACATGGTGCGGTCCCAGCCCGGGAGCCTGAGGTCGGCCACGCGGCGGAGGATGGAAGTGGCATTGGAACCCTCGGGGATGCCCGAACCGTTCAGGACGAAGGATTCCTCCTCGCCCTTGTGGAAGGAGGCTTTCACGAAGATCAAGGCGCCGACGGGGGCGCGGCCGAAGCAGAACTTCGGATCTTCCGCGATCCCGACCAGGTAGCCGCCGATGCTGTCATGCGCGGGTCCCTTGAACTTGAAGGTGACCTTGCCGTCCGCTCCCATGGCGTCGTTCCTGAGCGGGGCGGTAAGGATGATGGGCAGGATCTGCTTGATCTGGAAATCCTTCGTGTCCACGGCCTTGTTGAAGTCCTGGCTGCTCACCTTGGCGGGCGAGACGATGGAGATGACCGACCACTTGGATCCGTCGCTCAGGAGGGTGAACTTCAGGATCTGGTAGTTCGTGTCCGCGGCCTGGCCGTTGCAGGCCGAGCGGGTGTCGCGGAAATTGGTGCGGCTGTATTTGGAGTAGTCGATCATCTTCACGGCCAGGCGGGCGGTGTCGCCGGAGAGGGTGACGGAGGCGTCGACCTTGAACTCCGTGCGGGATTCCAGCTTTACGGGCTCCAGCACCACGGTGGAGGTCTGCTTGAGCAGGTCGGCCATGAAGCGCAGGTCGCCCTTGGCGGCGTCCATGTTGACGGGACCGCGGAACTTGGTCATATCGGGGCCGAAGCCGTATTTCCTGCCTTTGTAGCTGAAGCGGGGGCCGGTGGGGTCCCAGGTGAGTTCCGAGGGATTGATCTGCTTGTGGTCCTTGTCGAACGCGGCCGGGGATTGGCCGGGGTTCACGTAGGCGCTGACCCAGAGGGCGTCCTCGGCGGAGCCTTCGGCGCCCACCTTCCACACGTTCAGGTTGTCCTTGCAGGCGGCTTCGGAGTTGTCGAACACCGGGCCCATGATGCCGGCCGCCAGGGCCTGGCCTTCGCCCACCTCGGAGCGGATCTTGTCGAGGAACTCGCTCTTGGACCGGATGGATCCGTCCTCATCGTACATGCGGAAGTTGGGATGGAACGCGGCGCCGAAGCGGCCGAGATCGCCGGACAGGTAGGCGTCGAACACGCCTTCCACGGCCAGCGCGACGTCCTTCTCCTTGCCGGAGTTGTCCTTGGCGGCGCCTTCGAAATCCTTCACCGAGAAGGTGAAAGAGGCGGCGGCTTCCAGGCCCTGGCCGGAAAGGTCCGTGACGGAGGCGGGCAGCTTGACGGTGTAGGTCTTGCCCACGGCCAGGGGTTCCTTGTGGATGAACACGGCGCGGGCGCCGGAGACTTCCCAGTAACCGGTCACGGCCGGGTCGATGCTGGCGCCCTTGAGCAGGGAGAAGGTTTCCACCGGGCGGTTGAAGCTCACGGCCGGATTCTGGATGGGCTTGAGGGACTCCTTGTCGGCGGGCAAGGTGGAGGTCACGGCGAACTTGACGGCGGCCAGCGCGGCGGCGGCCACGGGAACGAAGGTGGCCTTGTATTCCTTTTCCAGCGGGTTCTTGGCCAGGTCCTTGAGGGTGACGGGAATGACGAGGCCGTACTGGGCGTTCGTGTCCAGGGTCGCGACCGTCAAGGTGAGTTCCTTGCTGTCGCCGCTCCAGCTCAAGGCGGTGTTCTCGACGGTGTCGGACAGCACCATGGAGGTGGAGGTGTTGGCGGTGTCGATGCGGCCGAGGATCACGCCCTTGGCGGATTCGCGGTTCATCGGCTCGGAGAAGGTGACGTTGATCTTGGCGTTCTTGTTCGGCACGGAGCCGACCAGGAAGATGCCGTCGCTATTGGCCGCATTGGCGTCGTACACGCCCGCCACCGTGGGGGCGGTCACGTCCTCGATGGCCGTGGCCGTATCCATGTGCACGATGGTGTCGGCCTTGGGATTCATGTTGGGGATGCCCGTGGTCACCAACTGGAAGGTTTCCAGGTCCAGGTAGACGGCGAAGCCGAAATACTTGCCTTCATTGAGCACGCAGGTGTAATTTCCCGCGCTGTCGGTCTTGAGGGTGGTGTCCGCGGCCGTGGTCGCCTTCAGGGCGTCGAAGATCAGGATGGTCGCGCCGGAGAGGGGGATTTCCTTTTTCGTCAGCAGGCGGCGTTCGCCGGCGGCGTTGCTGGCCTGTTTGATCAGCCCCTGGGCGACGGACTTGCCTTCGCCGGTCAGGAAGCCCGTGATCACGCCTTTTCCCTTGCCGGTGTTCTGCTTGACCAGGGAATCGAGCTTGGTCACGACCTTCTTCACATCGGGATCCGGATCCGGAGCCACCACCTTGGTGGACTTGCCCGCCTTCTGCGAGCAGGCCATGAATGCCAGGGACAAGGCGCAAACGGCCGCCATCATGGATTTTCCGAATGGGCCGAAGGCGCGTTTAGGGCTTCCGCCGCCCGTGAACGTTGCCTTTCCGATGTGTATGCGATTCATTTCCGAGTTCTCCATATTGGTGTTCCTAGACAGGTACCTGACCTTAAGACCACCCCGATTTTAGAGGGTGGTGGAAAATACGGCAATCTTTTTTGCTCATTCCCTGACCGGGAAGCCGGGGATTCCCGGGTCCGGGCGCGGCACTCTCGCGCCGGTGTGCGGGGGATCACGGAAGCGGGGGATTTTCCTTGACTTCCCCTAAACCTCCGGTCCATGGAGGGATGCCGATTTTCTAAGTTCTGGCCGGCGATTTCCGGGGCCGGAGCGATCCGGTCCGGCGCGCCAAGGCAACAATACGGGAGGGATTCGTGGCGGTTCAGAGCATGACGGGGTACGGCAAGGCCGATGCGGTCGGGGCGGGGTATTCGGTGACCGTGGAATTGAAATCCGTCAACAACCGGTTCCTGGAATTCCAGATCCGGGCCTCCAAAAGCATCCTCCACCTGGAGCCGAAGCTGAAGACGGAACTGGGGAAGCACGTTTCGCGCGGCAGCGTGACCTGCCACGTGCAGTACGAAAGCGACGGTCCCGGAGGCGGCGGCCTGGCGCTGAACGAGACCATGTTCAAGGCCTATTCCTCGGTGATCCGGGACGCCCAGGCCCGCCTGGGAACGCCCACGGTGCTGGACATCGCCGACTTGCTGAAGATCCCGGACATGGTCACGTCCTCGGAAGCCTCCGAGTCCGCGGACGTCGCCGTGGAACGGATCCTGCCCGTCTTCGAGCGCGCCTGCCGCGAGCTGGTGGCGATGCGCGAAACCGAGGGACGGGTGCTGGCCGCGGACATGGAGGCGCGCATCCGCGCTTTCTTCCCGGGCCTGGAAAAGGTCAAGGGCCTGGTGCCGGTGCGCCAGCAGGAATACGTGGCGAAGATGAAGGCGCGCGTCCAGGAACTGATCGGGGACGCGGCGCTGTCCCAGGACCGCATGGTCACGGAAATCGGCATCATGGCGGAACGCCTGGACGTGACGGAGGAAATCGTGCGCCTGGAAGCGCATCTGAACCATTTCCTGGAGACCATGGCCTCCCATAAGGGCCCGGGAAAGCGGTTGGGGTTCCTGCTGCAGGAGATGCTGCGCGAGGTCAATACGCTGGGGACCAAGAGCCAGTTCTCGGATATGCAGCACTTGTGCGTGGCGTGGAAAGAAGAGCTGGAGATCGTGCGGGAGCAGATCCAGAACATCGAGTAACGCCCGCGGGGGTGCGCGGGCGCGCCTGGCCGGGGCCTGACGGCTCAGGCAAGTCACCGCTGCCCCCTGCGGTTTTCCGGCCGGACGGCGGATCGGATCGGTGGGGTCGCTTAAGCCCGCACGCGCATGAGTCGGTCGCGTGGAGGTCGGTTTTCAGGAAGAGCGCGCGCAGGCTTTTCCGCCGTCCGTCCCGGTTTGGTTGCCTTCGCCTGATTCGCCCCGGCCAGGCGGGGCCGCTTCTCTGTGACATTCCCTGCCCGTGCTCTTGTCAATGCGCACCGGAGTAACCGGTTCGGAGGGGTGCGGTCGGCCTCGGTGGGCCATCTCCGGCGAGGTCTTGGGAATCCGGATGAGTGGGGCTTGGGGATTCGGAGCGTGACTCGGGTGCTCGGGCGGGGGTAGCGTGAGGGTTACTGGGGAGCTGTCCCTGGAATGCGCGTTCCCCGGTTCTTGGAACCGTGGAACGGAGTGGGGCTGGTCTCTTGGGGAGGAACCGGTCCGGGCTTTGCGGGCTAGACGGTGGGGGCGATTTTGGCTTTGATGTCCAGGGTGGTGCCGTATTCGGCTTTGAGTTGGCGGTGGACTTCGTCGAGCGAGAGGGGCGTGGTGATTAGGTCGATCTCCAGCTCCTGGGCGCGCAGGACTTCCTTGGGCTTGGGGAGGTGGCCGTTGGAGAACACGATGGCCACGATGTCGACTTCCTCGGCGACTTCCATCAGGCGGATGTGCACGAGGTTCGTGACGAGCATGATATTCGTCAGGTCATCGGTGAGTTCGTTCAAATCGGAGCCCACGTAAACGAGGTCCACCGAGTCATGGATAAGGTCAGAATTCACCAAGGTTCCCTTGATGGTTTCGATCATCGAGCGCAAGTCCGCTTGCATATACCTTTCAGCCTTGTGGCAATTCGTCGATCGAGACAAAAAGTATTAACAGGCGTGGGAAAATAGCAAGTTTAAACGAGCCTATTCCGATTTCCCCCCTCGATTGGCCGGTTTGCCCCGGTCTCCGGGGGTGGCCGGGAGGGTCCGGGCGGGCGGGACCGGGGGCGGGACCGGGCGGAATTGAAGGGGGTGCCCCCCTGAAGCGGTTACAGAGGCCCCCATTTGACCGGGCGGCCGGACCCGGAGGGAGGGAATTGCCCGGCGGTTCCGATTGGAGTAGATTTCTGGCGTTGCTTGTTGACTAACCGGACCTATTGCTCTAAGTTAAGGGAAAATCATGGAGAATCGAATGATTTCAAGGTTCAAGGGCTTGGTATTGCCCGCAACTTTGGCAGCCGTCCTGGCCGCCTTTACGGGATGTGCCGGCAGCAAATCCTCCTCCTCGATGGACTCGAGCATGGGCTCCGCTCCCCAAAAGAACCAGAAGCTCGAAGAAGCCCGCCGTTCCGCCGAGGACGCCGAGGCCAAAGCCCACCAGCTCCGCGAAGAAAAGAACAGCAGCACCGCCAAGTCCGGCAAGTAAAGGAGCGCTTATTGTTCTCCTTTAATCTTCCCGCCACGGACGATGAAAAGATCCAATTGGCGGGCGAGGGCGAGAAAAACTTCATCCGCCTGGAGCGCACCTTCCACGTCAAGCTCCTGACCCGGAATCCCGGCATTACCATCCAAGCGGGCGAAGAGATCCAGGTCCGCAACGCCCGCGCGGCGGTCGAACGCATGCGGGACGCGCTCCGCACCGGCCATCAGCTCACGGACTTCTACGTGCAGGAAATCCTCGCGGGCGGCGACACGGGCGAATCCGCTTCGCCGGAAGACAAGAAGGGCGAGTTCGTCCCCCACCTCGAAAAACCCATCCTCATCGATCGTTTCGGCAAGGCCGTGCAGCCCAAGACGCGCGGCCAGGCCCGCTTCATCAACGTCATCAAGCAGCACGATATCGTCCTGGCCGGCGGCCCGGCGGGCACGGGCAAGACCTTCCTGGCCGTGGCCATGGCGGTGCAGGCCCTGGAAAAGAAACTCGTCGAACGCATCATCCTCGTCCGCCCCGCGGTCGAGTCCGGAGAGAGCCTGGGCTTCCTGCCGGGCGCCATCGGCGAAAAGATCGGGCCCTACATGCGGCCCTTGTACGATTCCCTGAGCGTGATGCTGCCCGCGGAGAGGCTGAAGGAATATTGGGACGGGAACTCCATCGAGATAGCGCCCCTCGCCTACATGCGCGGACGCACCTTGGGCAAAAGCTTCATCATCCTGGACGAGGCGCAGAACACCTCCATCTCGCAGATGAAAATGTTCCTCACCCGCATCGGCATCAACAGCAAGGTCGTGCTCACGGGCGACGAGACCCAGGTGGACCTGGACAAGTTCGAGAAGTCCGGATTCGCCCATGCCCGCAAAATCCTCTCCGGCATCGAAGGCATCGGCCAAATCGATCTGACCGTGGAAGACGTGGTCCGCCATCGCCTGGTCCGGGACATCATCAAAGCGTACGAGAAGTCGGGCTTTCCCACTTAAGAGTCAGAGGGGGCTTTACTGTTTAGGCCCCGGGTCGGGAGTACAGGCTGATACCCTGCTTCCGCCGTTTCGCCCTTCGGAGTCGGGAGTTAAGTAAAAACCAAAGATGGGTTCCTTGGCTGACCCATGTTTTTTCTTAACTCCCGACTCTCGACCTTCTGCATTTCCAGGCAAATACCGCGGCAATTCCGCATTCGCTGGGCTCCACAATTCTTCGTCAGACCTTGAACAAAAGCCCATTCTATCTTATTTTTCCTCATCCCAAGAAAAACGGGACCGTTTGAGGAAGCAGTTCAAGAAGGCAAGATGCAGGCTTTTTTCACCAAGAAGAATTACTTAGGAATCCTCCTTGGGGCCGTTCTCCTCGCGATTGGTTTTTACCTCTTGGGCAGAGGGCCCGCTGATAATAAATTGGCCCTGAACGTTGCGCCTTTCATCCTCATCTTCGCATTTGCGGTGGTCCTCCCCATCAGCATCCTGATGGGAAAGGAAAAGGAAGAAAAGAAGTAAGGTTTTGGGCGTTTAGCTCAGTTGGTTTAGAGCATCTGCTTTACACGCAGAGGGTCGGGGGTTCAAGTCCCTCAACGCCCACCAACAAATACGGAGTGGTAGCTCAATTGGTTAGAGTACTAGCCTGTCACGCTAGGGGTTGCGGGTTCAAGTCCCGTCCATTCCGCCACTGACCCGCCCCGGGCCGGGGCTTCCGAAACGGAAGCCCCGGTTCCGGGGACAGGGTTTTCTCTCCCCGCATTTTCTCCCGTACATTTTTCCGAAAGCCTTGCGCCTGCGCGCCAGGCCGCCGCCGGGTGCGCAAAATTTTCCCCGAGGGACGTAATTTCGGCGTCCGGCGGTTCTAATAACTAATTTACGAGAGTCATGAAAAAATGCCTGTTACCCCC
>DATENA010000277.1:0-21236 GCA_035275285.1 Fibrobacteria bacterium
TCGATCCTCCTTACAGTCCGATGATGACGCCGAGCGCCAGGTAATCGTTGCGCTGCTTCAGCTCGCCTTTTTTGTTCGCCCCTTGGGTGAACATGGATTTGGCCTCCCCGTCCTGCTTCACGTAGTGGAAGGAGACCTTGAGATTGTTCTTCTGGACGTACCAATTCAGCCCGGCGTCCAGGACCTGGTCCTCGCCGGAAGTATTGATGGGGGAGCTCTCGTCCCCTTCGAACCGGCTGAACATCACGGTCGGCTCCAGGAATTGCGCTGCCAGGATGGGGAAGCTGTAGCCGCCGCGGACGTGCCAGACCTGGTCCCGGAAATCCGGGCCCTGCACGTAGGGGGCGTTCTTCTTGGTCGCCGCGTAGGCGGCCGGGAACCCTGAGGTGAACTTCCGGTACAGGAAATCGCATTCCGCGTCCAGTTCCAGGTATCGCCAGTTGGCCAGCAGGCTGCCGCCCAGGATGCTGTTCTGCTTGAATCCCCCGATGTACGGATTGGCCTGGGCGGTGTCAAGCTTCTCGTCCGACTCACCCTGCCAGGTGCCGTACGCGGCGAGGGTGATTCCTTTGCGCTTGCCGAAGGAGTTGAGGTCGGTGGAAAGCTTGTAGTCCTTGTTTTCCGGATCGCCCCAGGTCCCGGTGATTTTCCCCGCCAGCAGCGGGGACCATTTCAGGGACCCGACCGCGGCCGCGGTGGTCTTTTCCTGGTTCGCGTCGAAGATGCCGAAATTGTATCCGAAGGCCATTCCTTTCACGGAGTCGGCCAGGTACCCGCCCAGGTTGAGGCCCGTTTCCCGCCCGCTCGGGCGCGTGAGGAGATGGTCCCGGACATAGTAATGGGTCAGCGCCTTTTCCAGCGACGGGACGGCTCCATAGGAGGTGGTGAATTCGCCGCCCGCCTGGGGCCGCAGCAATCCGAAGGACAGGTTGGCCCAGGCGGAATCGAGGTGCCAGGTCATGTACGCATCCCAGACCTGGAAGGTGGTGTTGGGCACCACCTGGGGCGCCCCCAGGGTTCCCGTATTGGGATCCTTGCCCACATTATCGTAGGCGAACCAGACCAGGTAATCCAGATCGGGATAAGCTTGGCCCTTCAGGCCCAGGCGGGCGCGGCGGAAATACAGATCGGCCCGGACGTCCGGAACGGGCACGTTCCGGGGATCGTAGGTGGCCACGCCCCAAATCTGGTAGGCCTGCATCAATTCGACGGACTTCCTGCCTTCGTCGAACGTGAACTTGGGCCCCGCCCAGGCGCGGCCCGCGAGTCCGGCGGACAGCAGGGAAAGGAACAGGCCCAGGCCCAGGAAAGAGCAGGGGCCGCAAAAGGAGCAGAGGCGGCGTGCGGAAACGGAAAGCGGGGAGCGTTGTATATTCCGGTTCATAGAGGTCGAAATATACTTCAATGCATAACGGATTCAACGCCCGCATGGCCGGGAAAATGCCCGCGCGGAGGGAAGGGACTATTCCCCGAGAGTGAAGTGGAAGGTGGCGCCCAGGCCGACCTTGCCTTCACCCCAAACCCTTCCGCCATGGCGGCGGATCACCCGCTCCACGGTGGCGAGCCCGATGCCCGTGCCCTCGAATTCCGCGGTCTTATGGAGCCGCTGGAACACGCCGAACAGCTTGTTGGCATAGGCCATGTCGAAACCCGCGCCGTTGTCGCGTACGAAGTACGTCCGCTCGCCTTCCCCGGACCGCGCGCCGATTTCGATGCGCGCCGCCAGGCGGTTGGCCGTGAACTTCCAGGCGTTTCCGATCAGGTTCTCCAGGGCGATGCCCAGGAGCCGGGCGTCCCCGTTCGCGAGGATCCCCTCCGGGACCTCCCATTCCACCCGGCGTCCGGGCTCCTCCCATTGGAGGCGCTCCAGGATGGCCCGCGCCATGGCGGACAGGTCGATCGGCGCCCGGCTCATCTCGATTTGAGTCACCCGGGACAGGGTCAGCAGATCATCGATGAGCGCGGCCATGCGCTGGGCGGAGTCGCGGATATGCTTCAAGTGATCCGTGCCCGCCGCGTCCAGCCTGTCCGCGTACCCGTCCACGATCATCTTGCTGAACGCGTCGATGCTGCGCAGCGGGGCCCGCAGATCATGGGCCACCGAATAGCTGAACGCCTGGAGATCCCGGTTGGCCGCTTCCAGCGCGGCCTTGCCCGACTCCAGATCGGAGTTCAGGCGCCGCACCTCCCGCTCGGCCCGTTTGATCTCCGTGATGTCGTACTGGATGGTCAGGGCGCACGGCTTGCCCTCCAGTTCCACCTGCTCTACGGACAAGAGCACTTCCCGGTACTCCCCCGACTTGGTGCGGACGCGGATTTCCACGTCGCGGAGCCTGCCTTTTTCGCGGATGGCCCGCAGGATCTTCTCCCGTTCCGCCGGATCCACCAGCTCCATTTCGGCGGAGGTGCGGCCGATCAACTCCTCGTTGCTGTAGCCGATCAGCTTCGCATGGGCGTCGTTGATCTCGATCCAGCGCCCCTCCGGGAGCGAGGCGATGGAAATCGCCGCGGGGCTGGCCTGGAACGCTTTGGCGAATTTCGCCTCGGATTGCCGCCACCGCTCGGTGCGTTCGGCCAGGAGGCGTTCGGATTCCGCCTGGGCGGACCGGAGGGCCGCCTCCAAGCCGGCGGTCCGTTCCTCCTGCCGGTCGAGCAGCAGGTTGACGGCGGCGGCGAGCTGGGCGGCCAATCCGCCGCCGCGCGGATCGGCGGGAAGCGGCACGCGCCCACCGGGCTTCCCGGCGGAAGCGGCGGATACCGCGGCGAGGATTTCTTCGAAAGTCGGGCCGCTCATGGGAGTGTCCGGAAAAAGTAGTTTTTTATCCGCTTCCCCTATCAAGGCGAACGGGCGCAGCCTCTGGAAACCGGTTCAGGAACCCCCGGCGCGGGCCCGGCGGCCGGGTTACAATGGATGGACTTGCCAGAGGGGGCGGCATGGCGCGGCCAAGGCCGGGCTCGCTTCCAGCGCGACCCGCGCCGGCTGTGCGCAAAAACGGGCTTGCCGCGGCCCAGCATCCCTGCTATCGTTGACAATGCCAGGCCCGAAGGCGAGGGAGTGATCATGGCCATCAACGAAAAACTGAGGGACCGCGTGCGCGACGCGCTGGGCCCGGTTCCGCTGGAGGAGAAGAAGATGTTCCGGGGCATGGCCTTCATGGTGAGGGGGAAAATGTGCGTCACCGTGAGCGACGACCGGATCATGTGCCGCATCGATCCCGCCGCGCACGGGGAGGCCATCGGGAAGCCGGGCTGCCGGACGGTGATCATGAAGGGACGGGAATACCAAGGCTTCGTGTACGTGGACGAGAGCGCTCTCAAGACCAGGAAGGCGCTGGACTATTGGGTGGGATTGGCGCTCGCGTTCAACGACCGGGCCAAAGCTTCCCGGAAAAAACCTCCCCGGGAAAAAGCCTTCCGCAAAAAGGCGCCCCGGAAAAAGTGACCTCGCTGGTATTGCAAGCCGCCGGGCCCATCATCACCGCCCTCGGCTCCATCGTCCTGGCCGTCCGCCTGGAGGCGATCATCGACGCCATCCTCATCGGAGTGGAGGCCAACCAGAAAGCCCTCCGGAAGGTGCTGGGCGAGGAACGGGACTCCGAGGATCTGAAACGCTCTCATGACCAGGTGAAACGGGAATTGCGGCGCGGCAAGAAAATCCTCTTCTGGGGTTTCTCCGCGATCGCCTTGGGCGGGATCGTGAACGCCTTGTCCTATTTCATCAATTGAGCGGTGCCAAAGCGCGGTTTTCCCCACGGGCCCTTCCTCTTCAACCTATCCGCCTCCGCCGCCGTTAAATCGGCGCCCGCGCTTGCGTCGGCATGCCCGCCCGCGGCCATTTCTTCGTTTGCTTTTCCTCTTTCGCGAACGCGAATTCGGGAAATGATTCGGGATGATGCGGGATCTGCTCTATCGCCATGGGCCTTGCATCCCGAACCAGGCCTTGCGCGGATTTATACATTTGATCCGCTTCCTCTGAACGTCCCGCCAGACGGAACGCCTTGGACAAGCAAAGGCGCGCCGCCAAATGATCGGGACAGACCCGGATGGTATCCTGAAACAGCATGATGGCCTTATCATGGATTCCATGGCGGAAATTATAGTTGCCGAAATATCCTGCTCGATTTTTTCGATATTCCGTACGCGTGAAACGGCGAAAACATACCCATCCATGGGGATCAAATGCCAAGCCGGATGAGGGATGGTATCGAGAGCGTGGATAAGCGGGGTGGAAACCTTCTTATTCGCGGTTGCACGCCCGATGAGGCCCGGGATTTCCTTATTCGGATCCATGACCAGGTCGGCGATGATTGATTCCCCTTCTCCCCGGCACACATAATCAATGGCCAGGTTTTCCAGAAGCTGATCAACCGAGTTGGTCGCATGCATCCCACCCACGATAACCGGCGTATTCGGCCAGATACGTTTGCAGGCCTCGGCGATGCGCAACGTGCTTTTATGGGCCGTGGAAAACGAAATCGAAATGCCGATAACATCCGGGGGGGTGGATACTTCCGCACGCAAGATGCGTTCACAGAACTCTTCAAAGCTATCGAAGTCGAGTTGTTTTTTATCGCAGAGCTCACGGCACCGTTTTGCCAGGTCGACCATATCGATTCCGATGCCCGGCAAGTCCCGCTCCAGCGTTCAGGCGAGGTACAATATGCCCATGGGCATCGAGACTATCTGGTTCAAAGGCGCGTGGTTCTCCTTCGACCGAGCGAGCCAAGGGCGCGACGGCCACGCCGAGGCATGTTGAATCGATCGCCATGCGCCGGTATCACCCATGTTACCCATTCCGCCATTCGCCCCATTTCTCGCGGCAAAATCGATGACGAACGGCGACGCAAGATCTCTCAATCGCGGCGGATCATTTTCGTCCATTCCAACTTTCGCGTTCTTTTCATGTTCTTCTGGTAAATCCAATGTAAGAAACGTTGGGGAATTTCCTACCCGACCTGGCTGCAATGGCCGCCATTTGGCCCATGTGGTGGAAACCATGGGAGAAAACATGAAGGATCATGTCTTCGATGGAAGACCGGCCAGGTGTTCCATCGAAGAGCTTATAGTCCACTTCCTTCGCCATATCGGTTTGAAGAAGCATTCCGAGATGCCGGTTGTTGGAATCATTGATGGCCACCATATCCGGAATACTGTGAACTTTAAAAGTATCCCGATCACCTTCGAGATTTTGCGCCCTGGAAATCCAGACCTTTTCAGCATTCAGAATATGGCTAATCAGCCTCACGTATTCCCCGGAATTCCCGCCCTCGGAACGTACCCAATTGATTGCGGCGGCATTGGCCCAATGCATGTGTTCAATATGCTTTTTAATCACTTTAAATCTCCTATCCGTCTACTCGATTTCCAGTCTTGGTCTTGTCTTCATGCTTCCATCGTCCGTAATCGCGGTAGGCGCGGGGTTTCCCCCGCGCCCCTGCGCGGATCCCGGCGTGCAGAACTGCCGCACCGGGCTCTTCGGGTAAGGCAGTCTGTACCATGGCAATCCGAAATATAGATACGGAGATTGTACGCATCCCGCCGCTCCCGGTTGATTCCGCTCCCGGCCGATTCAATGGGCCCGCCTGCCCGCCCGGCGCATGGCCAGCAACCCCCAGATCAGCACCGGCACCAGGATGAAGTGATACGCCAGGTCCGGGGCCGTGCGGGGGCCCACGCCGATGGCGATGGTGAACAGTCCCACGCAGGTCCCCAGGAGCGCGAAGGCCTGGGCCGCCAGGCCCGCCGCCCGCGCCGAGGCAGGGCGCAGCACCGTCGCGATCAACCCGAGGATCAGCACGGAGGCGATGACGCTTTCGGCGGTGCCCGCCTTGGCATGCTCGTACCCCTTCATCAGCGTGCCGAAATGGATTTGCGAGGCGATGAGGAAACTGAGGGCCTCGAAGAAAAGAAATGCCCGGATCATCCGTACGTGTTCCATAGTCCGCCTCCTTTGGCCGGGGACGATGCGGATCCCCGCAAACGCCCCGCATGGCCCTTTCCATAAAAAAAATTTTCCACCGTAAGCCGTCGATTTCGGCGACGTATCCGATTGTAACGGAAGCGCAAGAACCCTCCGCGGCCCCGGGCCCGGCCGTCCCGCGGCCCAATCGCCGCGGCTCCCCTGGGCGGGCGGGGCGAAAGATTTATCTTATTCCCATGCCAAAACCCGCCGTGGAAGTGGGACGGTGGGATGAACGGGGCCCGGGCGGCCCCGGAAGCCGCACTGCGCCCCAGACGCCCCTCGCCAATCTCGAAGCCCTGGCCTGGCTGCTCGACAGCAGCATCCAGGTGCCCGGCACGAACTTCCGCATCGGTCTGGATTCGATCGTCGGGATGGTTCCCGTCATCGGCGACGTGATCGGGGCCGCGCTGTCCACTTACATCCTGGCCATGTCCGCCCGCATGGGCGTACCGCGCGTCACCTTGCTGCGCATGGGGTTCAACATCACCCTGGAGGCGGTGGTGGGCCTGGTCCCCTTCGCCGGCGATCTGTTCGACTTCGCCTGGAAGGCCAACCGCCGCAACGTGGCCTTGCTCCGCGCCCACGTGGAAGACCCCACCGGGGCGCGGCGGGGTGACTGGGTTTTCGCTTCCCTGTTCCTGCTGCTGGTAATCGCCGTCCTGGCCCTGCTGGGTTGGGCGGGATTCTCCCTGGGCCGCTGGGCGCTGGGGCGCATGGCCGGATGAGCGGCCGGGCGGAGCCCTTCCGTTATCCCGTTTTCCCGAGCAGAGCGCCCACCTCTTCTTCGTATTTGCGGAGGAATTCCAGCAGGACGACGTGCGGATCCCCTCCGCTCCCATGGCCTTCGTGCAAACGGTGGTACAGGGCCTGCATGAAGGCGCGCATTCTCCGGACCCGGCCGGACCTATCCCCTTCCCCTCCGTCCTTCACCTCCTTTGCGTCCTTGCCGTCCACTTCCGCCGGACCCGCGGAATCCGCGAACAGCAATTCCAGGAAACGCAGATCCTCCTCCATCCCGGCGGCAGCGGGGGCCGATGCGCCTCCCGGCCGCGCACCGTCCGCCCGCTCCGTCCCGACCGACGCTCCGGGCGCGGACCGGAGCGCGCGCAACAGGAACAGGCCCGCGGGAATGTCGCTGAGGCTGTGCTGCTTCACGTGGATGATGGACTCGACGATGCGGAGGGCGCGTTCCTCCAGGAAGGCCTTCTCGGCGGAGAAATCCTCCCCGGGGGCCTTGAGGCGTTCCAGGCTCTCGGCCACGCGGGCGGCGTTGTACCGTACGATCATGACGTGCAGGGACGGGAAGCAGAAGGAGTTGCGATCGCTCAGGTGGATGAGCAGGGAATCCAGGCTGGGGCGCGGGCCGGGGCGGGTGGCGACGGTGGAATCGCATTGCGAAAAGACCTTGCGGGCCTCCAGGAACAGGGCTTCCAGGCCCGCCACGAAGCCTTCCATCTCCGGCAGGGCGCGATCGCCGAAGCGCAGGTGCATCCAACCCAGGGATCCCACCCACAGGCGCACGAAGCCCAGGTAACACGGAAGCCACGTGGGATCGAAAGGCACCAGGGCGTCCAGTTCCATGTCCAAAGGAATGCGGGTATGGCCGCGGGGCCGGAAGAATTGGGGCCGGAAATACGTGCGGAAGATGCTCCGGATCAGGCGCAGATACAGGCGGCGGAAGGCCGGTTTGCGCGCCACCACCCAGTACAGGCGCGCGACGCTGGCCGCGGAAGTGATGGGATGCTCGGGTGGCTTGCGGCCGGTCATGGGTATCCTTAAGAAAATAGGAAATCGGGAGGTTTGGAAGTTGGCAGCCCGATTTATAGGATTTTCCCATGGCGGCCCCCGATGAGTTGATCCCTTCCCTGCGCGAGGCGTTGCGGCACGCGCCCGGGAACCTGTCCCTGCGGGTCCACCTGGGAGAAATGCTTTCGCGGAACTCAGGACCGAAGCAGCTTTTTCAGCGCCCCTTCCAAGGGACTCCTCACCTTCAGCACGTCCAGGAACAGATCCCCTTTCTTCTCCAGACGCTTGGGCATGGTGCGGAGGGTGAAATCCTCGATCCGGATCTTCTTCTTGAGCTCCGCCCATTCCAAGGCCGCGCTCACCGGCGCCTCCGGACGTTCCCGCACCGAGTACACCGAGACCACGGATTTGCCCGCCGAGTTCTGCATGCAATCCAGATAGATGC
This sequence comes from Fibrobacteria bacterium, assembly GCA_035275285.1. Taxonomy (GTDB): domain Bacteria; phylum Fibrobacterota; class Fibrobacteria; order UBA11236; family UBA11236; genus Chersky-265. The sequence continues at coordinate 8,154 of DATENA010000277.1, forward strand.
GGTCCCGTTTGCGGATCTTCAGGGATCGTTCCACCGTGAAGGCATCGGGCTTTTGGGCGACCGCGTGGGCCGCCACCCGTTGGGCGAAGTCCAGGGCTTGGGAGAAATCGTAGGCCGGCTTCACGGGCAGATAGATATGGATGCCCCGGGAACCGGAGGTTTTCGCGAACGCCTTCAGCCCCAGCCCGTCCAGGATTTCCTTCAGGTACAGGGCCATGCCGCACACTTCGGGGAACGGGACTTCCTGGGGATCGAGATCGAACACGATCCAATCGGGACGCTCCAGATGAGGGACGCGGGACAGCCAGGGATTCTGGGGGATGACCGCCAGGCTGGCGAGCCAGAGCAGGGTCTCCGGATTCTGGCACAGCGCATAATGCACCAGGGAACCGTCCGCCTCCTTCACCGGCTGGATTTTCACGAAGGGAGGCGCGTTCTTCACGTCGTGCTGGTAGAATGGGGGAGAGGCGATCCCGCCCGGAAAACGCTTCAGGATGAGGGGGCGATCCCGGAGATGGGGCAGCAGGATAGGGGCCACCGCGCGGTAATAGTCCGCCAGGTCGCGCTTGGTATACCCGTCTTCCGGCCAGAGTTTCCTGTCCGGATGGGTGATGGCGGGCTCTTGCGGAGCGGCCGGTTCCGCCGTCTTTACCGCCGCCACTGCCGCCTTATAGCCGCCGATGACCACTTCCTGGCGGAGCGAAGCTTTGATCTTGAGCCATTCCCCGCTGCGGCCCCGGTGGTAACGGCCGTTCTTGAGCTTGGCCACCACGCCCCCGAAACCCAGCCGCGAGGCCTCCCGGAAGATCTCCTCGCCGCGCTCCCCGAAATGCTCCGAGAAACGGATCGCCCCCGCCGCCGGGGATTCCGGTTCCGGGATGAGGTCGCGCAGCATCGCCTTGCGATCCAGGAGCGTGCACGCGGTCAGGTCCCGCCCTTCCAGGAAAGGGACATCGAAGGCGTGGTTCGAAGGCATGCGGCAACGCGGCCGGACGGGAGCCTTCGGGCCATGGCTTCGCGCGGGGCTTGCGCGCTTTCGCTTTGCGCGACGCCGGCGCGCTTGCCTTTTCCGCCGGCGGCGCTTCGCCGGGAAGGGGGTTCCTCAAGGCTTGCTTGGGGATTTCGAATCCGGGAGGCTTTTCCGTGCGCGCCCCATAGGGCAGGATCAAAGCCGCTTGCCCATCCTCCACGGCGTCATCGTCCCGTTTCTTGAAGAAGAGCCATCGGCGATCGCCGTGGGAACTCCGGATCAGCATGAATCCGCCCTTGAGCTTCTCCCCGGCGAATTCGAGGTGCAATTTGCCCTCCGCGTATTGGGCGAGCGGATCCGATCCGCTCCGGCCGGCGCCGGGGTGGACCGCATAGGTCCCGGCATCCCAAATCACCATCTGCCCCGCCCCGTATTGCCCGTCGCCGATGGATCCCTGGAAGGTCAGGTATTTGACGGGATGATCCTCCGTCTCCACCGCCAAGCGGCGGTCCTTGGGATCGAGGGACGGGCCCTTGGGCACGGCGAAGGACTTGAGCACGCCGCCCATTTCCAGGCGCAGATCGAAATGGAGCCGCGAGGCGTGATGCTCGTGCACGACGAATCGGCCTCCCGGGCCCGGATGCAGGTCTCCCGGAGGCTCGGGCGTCTTCGCGAAATCCCGCTTCTTGCGGTAGCCGGCCAGGGAGGATCGTACCATTCAGGTTACCCAGCCTGGGCGAAGGCGTCCTTTTCGCGCTCGAAGGTTTCGACGATGTCGTCCTGCGATGGTCCCTTTCCAGGCTGCGGGCATCCGGACTCCTCCTGATACATGGGTCTCGAGTAAGATGTTAGTCTCGAGTAAGACGTCAGTCTCAACCAAGACGTCGGTTTCAACGGACCCCCATCGGTCGGTCCCAAGGGGAAGATATGTTCGGAGCCAGGAGGTGGCAAATCAGGAATTCCCGTGGAAATCCGCGTTTTCAAACGCGGAACGCGGTATCAATTCCTCGTGACCAGGAACTCCCTCGCCTCCCCGGACTCCAACAAAGCCGCCAGCGGCATGGCGAGCACGCCCTTCGCCAGGGGGAAGGCATCCGGGGAGCGGCTCACCACGAATGCCTTCGGGGATCCCAGCGCTTCCAGCGCATTCGCGAATGTGCGCGTCAGGTCCGGCGATAACCCCGCTTTGAACTCCGCGGCCATCCTTTGGGCTCCCTTTTCCAGCACGAGATCGATCTCGGTGCCATTGGAGTCCCGGTAAAACGAAGCCCGGACCCCGGGACGCAATCGGGCCAGGACATTTTCCAAAGCGAACCCCTCCCAGGACGCCCCATAAACCGGATGCCCATGCAGATCCTCCTCCGATTCCAGGCCCAAAAGCGCATGCAGCAAACCTGAATCCCGCAAATAAATCTTGGGAGCCTTGACCAGGCGTTTTCCCAAGTTCGCCGAAAAGGGGGGCAATAAGCGGATCACGAAGGCGTTGGCAAGCAAGTCCAGCCAGGAGCGCACGGTATGGTCCGTCACGCCCAAGGAAGCCGCCAGCCTGGAATAATTCGCGAGCTGGCCATGCCAGTGCGCGCACATCGACCACAGCCGTTCGATCGAGGCCGGCGAGAACCCGGGTGCGAAAGCGGGTACGTCGCGTTCAAGGAAGGTCCGGATGAAGTTCAACCGCCATTGGAAGCTATCGCTATCGTTTGCCGCCTGAAGGCTTTTCGGGAAACCGCCGCGCAACCAGAGATGCCTGAGAGAGGCGGCCCCGGAGGGCATCTCCAAGGCGGTGAAGGGAGTCAGCTCCAGGTAAGCGATGCGCCCCGCCAGGGTTTCGGAACTTTGCTGCAAAAGATCCCGTGAAGCGGAACCCAGTACGAGAAACTGCCCTGGCTTCCCCCTTTCATCCACGATGGCCCTGAGTACGGGGAAGATTTCCGGCGCGCGCTGGACCTCGTCGAGGCATATCAACGCCCCCTTATTCGCCTCGAAGTAGGCTTCCGGGTCTTGCAGTTTGGCGCGATCCGAAGGCCGCTCCAAATCCAGATAGACGACACGCCCCATGCGGGAAAGGATTTTCTTGGCCAAGGTGGATTTACCGCATTGGCGGGGCCCCAACAAGGCCACGATGGGATATTTGGCCAGGCTTTCCCTTAAAGAGGGTTCCAGGAGGCGGGGAACATATTTATGCATATTCGTATTATAAGTACGAATATGCATAATTCAAAGAGACGTCGGCTTCTGCCGTCCGTTTGAGGAGCTTGGGGACGACCCGCTTTTCCGCATTTCCGGGGCAAAGCCGGATCCAAACCGGAAGTCGCCGTTCCTTTGGGCAATCCATATGGGCATCAGCTCGAAGTTTTTACCGGGCCGAAGAGGCGGCGCGGAAATAATTGCAGCCTTCTTCCGGCTTCCCTTCAAGTCCAACATCAAAAATTGCGCGAATCGGACGGTTTTTTGCGCGGCCGGGTTTGGCATCCCGATTGCTTTGATACTTCGCATCCCATAACCGCTTTCCGAAGGGGCGAATATGTTTGCAGAGACGATGGAACTCACGGATAAGAAGAACCAAGAACCCCTGATCAGCATCCGCGACGCGGCGCGCATCATCGGAGTCCCTCCCCATACCATCCGGTACTGGGAAAAGGAATTCTCCGACTTCCTGGTCGCGCCCCGCACGATGGGGAAACAGCGCCGCTACGGTGACGCCCAGATCCTGAAGCTGCGGACGATTTTCCGCATGCTCAAGGAGGAGGGCTATTCCATAGCGGGGGCCAAGCGCGCCCTCGCCAAGCAGAACCAGGCCGCCAACCTCGGCAACAGCCAGGCCAGCGGGACCCTGGAGAGCCTGAGCGCGGAAATGGCCGAAAAAATCCTCGCGCTGGTCAAGAATGAGCTCAGCTACCAATTCTAGGCAGCCGCGCTACTCCGTAATCATCGTCACCTACAATTCCCTGGGGAACATCCGGGTCTGCCTGGACTCCTTGCGGAAATGCGGCGGGGCGGCCGTCCAGGCCGGAGCCGGAGGGGGGCACGAGATTATCGTGGTGGACAACGATTCGCGGGACGGGACGGGGGAATACCTCGCGACCCAGGGCGACGTCCGCGCGGTGCTCAACGCTGAGAACAACGGCTTCTCGAAGGGATGCAACCAGGGGGCCGCGATCGCCACGGGCGATTTCCTGATCTTCCTGAATCCCGATACCCTGGTGACGCCCGGTTGGAGCGAAGCCATGGCCCGCCACTTCCAGGACCCTTCGGTGGGCGCGGTCGGACCCGTTTCCAATTACGTGGCCGGACTGCAGCGCCTGGACCTGAACCTTCCCCCCGAATGGCGCGACGCCAAGAGCTTTCCCGGCGAGGGCGCCGCGGAAGTCGCGGGCAACATCGCGCGCATCCTGAGGGAAGGCAATGCCGGCAAAGGCGTGGCCACCAGGCTGCTCATCGGCTTCTGCCTGATGATGCCGCGTCCCCTGTACGAAGCCATGGACGGGATGGACGAAAACCTCTTCCTGGGCAACGACGATCTCGATTTGAGCTGGCGCCTTCGGAGCCTCGGCCGCAAGCTCGTCGTGGCCTCGGACGCCTTCGTCTTCCACGAAGGCCAGAAAAGCTTCCAGACCCGCGCCAAGGCCACCGTCGATCGCCTGACGCAGGAATCGACGGACGCCCTGTACGTGAAACTGGCCCATCATTACGGCGGCAGGGACAAGGTCCCGCCCGCCGCGGAACTTTGGGGCATCGGTTGGTTCAACCCGTCCCCGTCCCTGTTGCAAGGGGAACTCCCCCCGCCGCCGGCCCCCGCCGGGCTGGCGAAAAACGTGCGCGCGGAACGGCCGCGCCATCCCGAGAGCATGCATGAACCGGAGGCGAAGGTGAAAACCGATACGCGCGAACTGTCTGCCTGGAAAGCCATCACCGCCCTGATCTACGCGGGTCCCGCCGCGGACGGGACCGGACCCGGGTCCGCCGCTTCCCGCCTGGAACGCACCCTGGCCACGTTGCCCGCCCGCCCCGGGCTCGAAATCGTCGTCCTCAATTGCGCGGGCCCGATCGCGCCCCTGGAAGCCCCCGCGGGCGCGACCCTGCGCAAACTCGATCTCGGATCCGGTTTTCCGCCCAAGCAGGCCCTGGAAATCTCCCTGGCCCTGATGCCCGGAACGCACGGGCTGTTCTGCGTGGCCGGCGTGGAATTCTCCGCCATGTTCAACCACTGGCTGGACAAGCGCGATCTCGGCGCCCTGGGCGCATCCCTGCCCCTCCCCCTGCGCATCGGGGACGGGGACGGGGACAAGGACGCGGCCTGCGACGCCTACGCCTTCCTGGGCCGCAAAGAGTGGCTGCGCGACGCGCTCGCAACCCTGCCTTCCGGAGAAGAGACCGCGTTCCTGGCCGCCCTGGGAGCGCGCCTCCGCGCACCGGCCGCGCCCTCCGTTTCCGGCAAACCCGTCGATCCGCCATGGCTGCTGGCGCGCGCTTCCGACCTGCCGGCAATCGCCCCCGCGGCCGTCCCGGTGGCGGATCCGCTCGCCTTGTATCCCGAGAGCCTGCAGCCCGCCATGCGCGCGGCCAAGTCAATCGGATTCGCCGGCACCACCGCGGAACCGCCCCCCAAGTCCGGGCCCTTCCGGGCCTTCGACCCCAAAGGCAACCTGATCCCCGTTTCCGCCCAGGATCTGATCATCCTGCGCGTCACCCCCGACCTCGTCGACGGCCTCGCAGAGCGCATGGCCAACATCCGGCGCCTGGCGCCCGGGCTCAAGCGCCTCATCGCCGTGTGCAACGGGGCCGACGCCCTGCGCATCCCTTCCGATTCGGTCCTGCCCGCCGTGGACCTGACGCCGGAAGGCATGCGCGCCGCGCTCTGGCGCGCCGGCTTCGCCGTCACCGGCGAGCAACCCTACCGGGGCTTCCCCAAAGGAGCCGTCGCAAGCGACAACCTGCAAGGCTGGAACCAGGTGGAATCCGTGCCGCGCAGCACCGCGCAGCACACCGAAAAGATGGTCTCCATCGTCATCCTGGGCTTCAACCAGGTCGAATACACCAAGAAGTGCATCGAATCCATCCGCAAATACACGCGCCAGAAATACGAGCTCATCCTGATCGACAACGGCAGCAAGGACGGCACGGAAGCGTTCTTCCGGTCCATTCCCGGGGCCAAGGTGGTCCGCAATGGGGAGAACCTGGGCGTTTCCAAGGGCTGGAACCAGGGCATGCGCCTCGCCGCCGGCGAATACATCCTCATCCTCAACAACGACATCATCGTCGGGCCGGACTGGCTCGAGAACATGGTGCGCCTGGCCGAAAGCGATCCGTCCATCGGCCTGGTGGGGCCCCGTTCGAACTATATCGCGGGACCGCAGGCGGTGCCGGACGTGCCTTACGAGTCCGAAGGCGAAATCCAGGGGTTCATCCGCAAATGGCAGGGCGAGCACGCCCTCTCCGCGGCCGAGTTCCAGTTCATCAAGGGCTTCTGCCACCTGATCCCCCGCCGCGTGTTCGACAAGGTGGGCTTCTACGACGAGCGCTTCGGCAAAGGCAACTTCGAGGACGACGATTATTGCATGCGCGTCCGCGTGCACGGCTACCGCGCCCTGTTCGCCGACGACAGCTTCATCCACCATTACGGCAGCGTCTCCTTCAACCAGGAGTCCGTCGATTGGCGCGCCCTGATGATCGAGAACCGGAGGAAATACGAACTGAAATGGGCCAAGGGCGCCTCGGCCGTCCATGACACGCAGGTGTCGGCCCCCGCGGCGGCCGTTCCCGGCAAGCTCGAACAAGGCCAGGCTGCCTTCGAAAGCGGCGATCTGAAACGCGCCCGGGTCCTGTTCCTGGAAGCCCAAGGCGCGGATCCTTCCGATCCCGAGCCCTATTGCAGCCTGGGCGTCCTGATGTTCGCGGAAGGCGCCGTCCAGGAAGCCATTTCGTTCTTCATGCGCTGCCTGAACCTGGACCCGGCCCACGCGGACGCGGCCCAGAACCTTCTCGACGCCCTGGCCTCCCGTAACGGGGAGGTTTCCCCCTTGGAAATCGAGGCCCTGCGCAACCGCTATCCCTCCAATCCCCTGTTCGTCCCGGCCAAGGCGGAATCCGCCGGAACGCCGGCCTGGACACCGGTTTCCGCCACCCCTGCGGCGGCAGCTCCGCTTGCGGCCTCCGCCCCGCCCGCGGCCGGATTGCCCGCCTGGCGCCGGGAGGTGGAGGGCCTGATCGGAACGGGCAAATACGCGCCCGCCATGGACATCCTGGAAAACCGCGTCAAGCGCGGCGAAGAACCCGGCGCCTGCCACAATTACCTGGGCATCATCGCCCATGCCTGCGGCGACGCCGATCTGGCCCTGAAGCACTTCACCACCGCCTTGCGCCACGCGCCCGGCGAAACCGACGTCCTGTTCAACCTCTCCGACACCCTGATCGCCCTGGGGCGTTATGCGGAAGCGGCCGATCTGCTGGAGGATTCCGCCCATAAGACCGGGGTGGAAGCGGACCCGGACCTTCCCGATCTGGCCGCCACCGCGGAGCAGATCCGCCACGCCATGTCCAAGGGTTCCGTCGACGCGGACCATCTGCTCGCCTCCCGCGACGCCAATCAGCAGGCGGAAAAGCTGCTGCGCTCCGGCGCCGGCGCCGACGCCAAGGCGTTCCTGGACGCCGCGCTGGAAGCGGATCCGGGGGATTTCCGGGCCTTGAACAACCTGGGCCTGATGGCCTGGTACCGGGAAAACGGAGAGGAAGCCTGGCGCAATTTCAACCGTTGCCTGGCCGTCCGCCCCGCCTGGTCGGATGCGCTCATCAACGCCTTCGACACCGCCCTGGCCCTGGGCGGAATCGACCGGATCAGGCCTTGCATCGAGAACGCCCTGGCGGCCGTCCCGGCCCATGCGGCGGCCCTGGCCATGCGCCGCCACATGCAGGCCCAGGGCCCGGCCATCCATCTCTTCAAAAGCTTCGAGCAGCTCGAGGCCAACGCCGGCATGCTGTCCCGCGCCGAAAAGGCCTTGGAGGAGGCCCGCCAGGGCGATGCCATCCTGATCTACCTGGAGGCGCTGAAGGCCCAGCCCCGGAATCCCCAGGCCTATAACGGACTCGGCATCATCGCGTTCGGCGAAAAGCGGTATGCGGACGCCTTCGGCCTGTTCGACGCGGCCTCCGGCCTGCATCCCCTGGACCAGGATATCCTCATGAACTTCTGGCAATGCGCGCAGACGCTGCGCAGGGAAGGCGAAGTGCTTCCCAAGCTCCGGGACTCGCTGGAAAGGAATCCGGCCCTGGAGGATGTCAAAGCGATAGTCAAGGAATATGCGTAGGGGAAAAGTCAAAAGTCAAAGTGCAAAATGCAAAGTGGAAAGAATCGAGGAGAAGGCATATGCGCTCAGAACCGATAGACGATACACCGCGGCAAGACCCGTCCATTTTGAACTTTGACTTTTGCACTTTGCACTTTGAATTCCCACTACGGACGGCCTCCGTCCCATGAGACCCCTGTTGACCGTGGCCGTGATCGCCAAGGACGAGGAGAAAACCCTTCCTTCCCTGTTCGGTTCCCTGGCCGGGCTTTCCGGCCGATGCGGATCCCAGATCGTCCTGGTGGATACCGGCAGCCGCGACCGCACGCGCGATCTGGCGGCCTCCCATGGGGCGGAAGTGCATGCCTTCGAGTGGGGCGATGATTTCTCCGCGGCGCGCAACCGCGCCCTGGAGCTCTCCCGCGGCGAATGGATCCTCTGGCTGGACGCGGATGACGAACTGCCCGGGGAAACCCGCGCCTGGCTGGACGTGAACCTCGACCGCCTGGATACCGACCGCGCTTACGCCTTCCGGGTGCGCTCCCCCGGGCCCGACGGGTGCGTGTCCGCCTGCGCGCAGATCCGCCTTTTCCCCAACGGAAAAGGCCTGAGCTTCCGCAATCCCATCCATGAGAGCATCGGCGACTCCGTGATCGAGGCGGGCCTGGCGGTGAGCCTGACCGGCATGGACATCCTCCACACGGGTTACCGGGACGTCCAGGAGGTGGAACGCAAGCGCGTCCGCAACCGCGCCCTGCTCGCCAAGGCCGTGTCCGGGCCGCGCCCCGCGCCGTCCCTGTGGCTTTCCTGGGGCCGCATGAACATGGGGGAAGGCCGCTATGCGGAGGCGGAAGACGCGTTCCGGAAAGCCCTGGAAACGCCCGCCGCCGCCTCCCGGGACGTGCTGCTCGCCGCGCACGTGCACCTGGGGCAGAGCCTCTGCTTCCAGAACCGCGCCCCGGAAGCCCTGCAGGCCTTCCGCGCCGCCCGCGCCGCGCTCCCCGAATGCGGCGCGCACGCGCCGTACCTGCTGGAATACGGGAAGGCGCTCTGGCTCACCGGCTACGTCGCCGAGGCCCGCGCGGCCTGGACCGCCTGCCTCAATACGGGCGCCGGCGCGGCCGCCGCGCCCGGGATCGGCGGCATCCCCACCGATTGGGACGGGATCCGCGCCGGGGCCGGCACCTTGCTGAAGGAAAGCCACAGGATACCCCGCATGCCCGTCCGCTCCCCCGCGCCCCCGGAAGCCCCCATGGACCGGGGAGGCAGGGGCGGCCGCCGCCTCGACCTCTCCGTATGCAGCATCGTCCGCGACGAAGCCTCCAACGTGGACGGCCTGCTGGCCAGCCTCCCGCTCGCCCGCGTGGAATGGATCGTGATGGACACCGGCTCCAAGGACGCCACCGTGGAACTGCTGTTGCAGGCGGGCGTGAAGGCCCATCCCTTCGCCTGGCGCGACGATTTCTCCGCCGCCCGCAACGCATCCCTGGACCTGGCCACGCGCGGCTGGATCCTGTGGATCGACGCGGACGACCGGCTGGACGAATCCTTCTGGGAAGCCCTGGCGCCCTTGCTGGACGGACCCAAGCGCGCGTACCGCTTCCTGGTGCGCAGCCCGCGCGAGAATTCCCGCGGCGATTGCTTCCGGCAGATCCGCCTGTTCCCCAACCATCGAGGCATCCGCTTCGAAGGCCGCATCCACGAGCAATTGGGGACTTCCCTGCTGAAGCTGCAAGTGCCGGTGGAGCAGGCCAACCTGGAAATCCTCCACCTGGGATACGACACTCCGGCCAAGCGCGGCGCCAAGCTCATCCGCAACCGCGCCCTGTTGGAACGGGAACGGCTGCTGCACCCCCGCGATCCCGCCGTGATCATGGAATACGGGAATTGCCTGTACCAGTCCGCCGAGTACGCGGAAGCGCGCGATGCCTACCTGTCGCTCATGCCGTCTTCCGATCCGCGCGCCTGCGGGCAAGCGCCCGCCGACGAAGTCCTGCGGCATTATCCCGCCCTGCTCGGGGAGACCTGCCTGAAGCTGGACGCGGAGAACGAAGCGGGCGAATGGTTCCGCCTGGCCGCGGGCTGGAACCCGGGCGACATCAAGCCCCTGTACTGGCTGGGCAAGAAAGCCCTGGAGGCCGAAAACGTGCACGGGGCCCTGGAGTTCTTCTACGCCGCCGTGGATCGCCCCGTCACCATCGGCCGGGTGGCCACGGACAACCATACGGTGAGGCGCAACGCCCTGGCCCTGGTGGTGCTTTGCGAAATGAAACTGTTCGGGGCGGAGAAGGCGCCCCGGGGCCGCGAATGCCTGCGCGAACTCATCGCCGGCGGCCTCCGGAACTTCCCCCTGGAGCCGCGCGTGCCCTGGGAGTTCCTGCTCGCCGCCGATTCCCCCGCCGACGCGGAATGCTATGCGCGCGCCTACCTGGACCTGGTCCCCGGGGACACGGCCATGTGGGAGGACCTGATCGAACACCTGTTCGCCGCGGCACGGCACCGCGAAGTCCTGGAGATTTTCGCGCAACGGCCCGCCTTGGGCGGCCGCTCCGGGGTCCTGGACGCGTTCCGGGCCAAATCCGCCGAATCCACCGGCCTGCCCGTGGAAGAGGTCTACGGGTTCTACCGCGAAGCCCTGCGGCTGTTCCCGGAAGATCCGACCTTGCTGGTTTACTTTTCCGACTTCGTAAACCATAATAGGCTCTACGCCCGGTGCTATGCGGACCTGAAATCCCTGGCCCGGCCTTCGGAAACGGTGCGGGACTTCCTGCGCCAGATCGAAGCCCTGGGCTACGGCGGCGCCTAGCCGCGGATCGCGCAGGATGCGCGGAACGCGCGAACACCGGAACGTGCGGAGATAACGGCGGACATGTCCAAGCCAGGCAAGAAGTCCAAGGAACGGCGGAACAGGGAACAACGGAACAAGGAACAGGTCCGGGCGGCGGACTGGTCCGGCAAATCCGGTTCCGGCCCCGATCCCCTGGACGATCTCACGCCCCAGGAACTCGCCGCCCGCTTCGGCACCATCAAGGCCCCCATCCGATCCCCTTATCCCCCCGGGACGCTGACCATCGCCATGATCGTCAAGAACGAGGCGGCCAACATCCGGGCCGCGGTGGAAAGCTTCCGCCCCGTCGCCGACGAAATAGTCGTGTACGACACCGGTTCCACGGACGGCACCCAGGGCATCCTCGCGGAGCTGGGCGTGGAATGGGTGCAGGGCGAATGGCGCGACGATTTCGCCTGGGCCCGCAACCGTTCCCTCGAACCCGCCCGCAGCGCCTGGATCCTGTGGATGGACGCGGACGACCGCATCCCGCCCGATCAGATCGAGAACTTCCGCAAGCTCAAGACGGCCCCCCTGGACCGCGCCTTCGGGTTCCAGGTGATCAACACCCAAGGCGGCCTGCCCCTGGGCGCCCGCTTCATGCAGCTGCGGATGTTCCCCAACCATCCCGATCTGCGGTTCCGCTACAAGGTCCACGAGCAGCTGTTCCACAGCGTCGCCAAGATGGGCCTGCATTGCTTCTACACGGATACGACCATCTTCCACACGGGCTACGAGGACGCCGAGCTCAAGAAGAAGAAGGCCCTGCGCAACCTGCTGCTTCTGGAAGAGGATCCCGTGAGGGTCTCGCGCGAACCTTCCCTGGCCATGGCCATGGGGGACTCCTATTACATCCTGGGCGATTTCGAAAAGGGCATCGAAGCCTACCGCCGCACCTGGGAGATGCCCGATTGCGAGGCCATCAACAAGGACATCTACAACGAACTGCCTTCCTGCATCGGGCGGGGATACCAGAAGCTGGGCCGCCGGGAAGAGGCCCTGCCCTGGTTCGATCGCACCATCGCCCGGACCCCGGAGAAGCACGAGGCCTACTATTACAAGGCGGAATGCCTGATGGAAATGAACCGCCCCGCGGAGGCGGAAGCCATCTACGCCAAGCTGGTGGACATGGGGGTGAGCTACAGCACCACCAGCAACCAGTTCGACATCGTGCAGATCTACAGCCATTACAACCTGGCCCTCTTCCTGCACGACCGGCGCGATTACCGCGGCGCCGTCAAGCGCCTGGAACGGCTGAACTCGAAATACCCGCAGGTGGTGGAAGGCTGGCAATTGCTGGGCAAATGCCAGGCCGCCCTGGGCGAAGGGGACGCGGCCATCGCCAGTTGGACCAAGGCCATAGGCCTCAATCCCGCCGCGCTTCCGGAACTGCATGCCCAGCGCCTGGCCCTGCTCAAGCGCCTGGATCGCAGAGGGGAATTCGAAGCCGCCCTGCCGGCGGCGCGCAAATTCTTCCCCCGGCACCGCTTCCCCGATTGGGAGGGTTTTCCCGCGGCCCCCGGGCCAGCGGCTTCCCGCCCGGCGCTGAGCCTGTGCATGATCGTCAAGAACGAGAAGGACAACCTGCCGGCCTGCCTGGAATCGGCCCGGGACCTGGCGGGGGAAATCGTCATCGTGGACACGGGGTCCTCGGACGGCACCCAGGACATAGCCCGCGCCTTCGGCGCCAAGGTGGTGCAGTCCGAGTGGCGCGGCGACTTCAGCCTGGCGCGCAACCAATCCCTGGCCGCCGCCTCCGGGCGCTGGATCCTCTGGCTCGACGCCGACGATCGCATGCTGGAAGCGGACAAGGCCGCCATCCGCAAGCTGGCGCAATCCGATCCGGACCTCTCCCCCAAGGCCTTCGGCCTGATGGTCAAGAACAGCCGCGACGGGGGCCTCACCGGCAGCGTGTTCAACCAGCTCCGCCTCTTCCCCAACCGTCCGGAAATGCGCTGCCGCGCTCCCGTGCACGAACAGATCCTGCCCGCGCTGGAAGAGGC
>DATENA010000278.1:0-20360 GCA_035275285.1 Fibrobacteria bacterium
AAGCAGGTGGATCTGAAAGGCTCGAACGGCATCAACGCCAAGTATTCCCCCGGAGGCCTGGTGGAAGTGGAATACGCGGCGCAATTCCTGCAGCTCCGGCACGGGCGGCGCCATCCCGCCCTGCGCGAACCCAACACGGAAACGGCCCTGGAAGAGCTTCTGGAAGAGGACATCCTGGATCCGGCGGAATTCGAAAAACTCTACCAGGGCCATGCGTTCCTTCGCCGCCTCATCAACGCCCTGCGCATGGTGCGCGGCCATTCGCGCGATCTCATCGTCCCGCAGCGGGGCACGGACGCCTTCCTGTACCTGGCGAAGCGGATGGGATACCTGCCCACCGCGCGCTTCGAACCCGATGCCCAGTTGGAGTGGGACTTGAAGCACGTCCTCAGGGACGTGCACGATATTTTCGCCCGCCGCTTCCTGGAAGGCGCCTACAGCGGACCGTCCGAGGCGGAAGCCCAGAGCGGCCAAGCCGGGGGCGAGGTCTCCATCACCGCCGCGTTCCTGGATCCGGATGCCTCCCCCGACCTGCTCCGCAAGGCGTTGGAACGCCTGGGAGTGGAAGCCTCCCCATCGGGACCGGAATTGGTCAAGGGTCTCCTGTCCCCGGTGCGGGAAAAGGGCATCCTCTGCGCCGCCTTGGTGGTGGCCGCGCCCAAACTGCGCGCCAGCCCCGATGCCGCGGCCGTCCTGCGTCACTTGGGGCAATACCTGGAAGCGGTCGCGGATCCGGACTACTTCGTGCGCCAGTTGCTCAACCATCCGTACCTCCATGAAATCCTGATCAAGGCTTTCGGGCACAGCGAATACCTCACCGGCATCCTGCTGCGCCAGCCTGACTACCTGCTGGCCCTGGGCGATTCCCAGGCCTTGGAGCATGCCAAGCTGCCGGCCGTGTTCCACAGCGAAATCGCGGACCTCTTGCCCGATGCCGAAAGCCCGGAGGAGGCATTCGAAGTCCTGCGCCTGTACCGCAACCGGGAATACCTGCGCATCGGCCTGCGGGACATCTGGCTGGGGGAGCACTTGCATCGCATCACCGCCGAAGTCAGCCACCTGTCGAACGCCCTCATCGAAGCGGTCTTCGCCATCACCCTGGTGGAGGCGGGGATCGCCGCTTTGGGCCGCGGCATCTCCGTGATCGCCCTGGGGAAGCTCGGCGGCAACGAACTCAACTACAGCTCGGACATCGACATCGTTTTCGTCCACGATCCGGCCTTGATCCCTTCCGGAAGCCGATCGGACCTGGAAGGCTGGGCGCGGCGGTTTATCGCGGCCCTGAGCCGGTCGGGGCCGCATGGGAAGCTGTTCCGGGTGGACGCGCAATTGCGCCCCTACGGGAACGAGGGTCCGTTGATCCCGTCCCGGGACCTCTACGACTCCTACTTCCGCCGGGAGGCTTCCGGTTGGGAACTGCAGGCCTGGTTGAAAGCGCGCCCCGTGGCCGGGAATCCGGAATTGGGCCGCCAGGTGGCGGAAGGCGTGCAGGCCATCGCGGTCTCCCCTTCGAACCGGGACAAGATCGAACGGAGCATGAAAAAAGTGCGGCAACTGGGCCTGGACAAGCTCAGGCAGGAGAACCGGCTCTCCACCGAAGTGAAGCTGGGACCCGGCGGCATCCGCACCATCGAATTCTACGTGCAATACCTGCAAATCCTGCATGGCCAGGCGCTTCCGGAATTGATTTCCGGCAATACCTTATCCGTGCTGGGACGGCTGTACCGCTACCGCCTGCTCAGCCCCAATTACCACGATCTGCTCTCCAAGAGCTACGTGTTCCTGCGGCGCATCGAGCATGTCCTGCAATTGCAAGGCCTGCAGCAGCGGCACGAACTGCCCGCTTCGCCCGGGGAGCTGGAAAAGCTGGCCAGGCGCATGGGCTTCGAAGAGCGGTTGGGCCAGAGCGCTTCTTCCCAGTTCCGCGCGCGTTACCGCGGGCACATGCTCACGTTGCTGGAGCTTTCCGGCACCTTGTTCGGATATGAAACCAATCTGCCCACGGGCGGGACGTCCGGCGCACGGGAGACTGCATGAAACCTCGCAAACCGGGCGGACAAGGCGCGGCCGGACGGGGCGGAGGCTATCCGGCCAAGCCCATCCGGGGCAAACGCTTCCCGCCGCGCGCTCCGGCCATCGTGGACGTCAAACCGTCCAAGATAGCGCTGGGCCAGCTCATGGCCCGCTATGGCGTCCACCTGCAGCCGCAAACCCTGGACTTGCTCTGGGCCTACCATGGGCTGCTGCGGGAGAACAATCACGATCAGGACCTCACGCGCCTGATAGGTTTCGACACCATCGCGCAGAGGCATTACGCGGATTGCATGATCCTCCACGGGCTGATGAAGGGGATGTGGCCTTCCCCCATGGTGGACGTGGGCAGCGGGGCGGGGTTCCCGGGAATGATGATCAAGCTCATGTCCCCTTCCACGCGCATCGTGCTGGCCGAGCCGCGGCCGCGCCGGGTGCGGTTCCTGGAGAAGGTCATCAGGGAATTGGGGCTGAAGGACATCTCCGTTTTCGGGCACAAGGTCACTTCGCGCAGCCTGACCCAACCGTTCGCGGCGGCCATCACGCGGGCCTTCGAGACCGTGGAGCATACCCTGCCCCGGTTCGGGAGCTGCCTTCCCGTGGGCGGCAAGGCCATTTTCATGAAAGGCCCCAAAGCGGCGGAGGAAATGGCGGTTTTCCAAAGCGATGAATACCGCGTGCTGCGCAACCATGCCTACCGCATCCCCAACACCACCCAGGACCGGGTATTGCTCGTGCTGGAACGCATCAAGGCCCCCGCCCTGGACCTTTCCCGGCCCGCCGATCCGGCCGAGGAGGAAGAGATTCCGGCCGCCGATCCCGGGGAAGCGGACCTGCGGGACCCCATTGGCTAAGCGCAAAGGCACCCTGGCGGCGCTCCTGTCGGACCAGGGCTTCGGGACCCATAAGGATTGCCGGCGCCTGGTGCGCAAGGGCGCGGTGGAGCTGGGCCGCGAAGAGGGCGGCGCGCTCCGCTGGATCGCCGCGGAGGACCCGGAAGCCGAAGTGGCCCCGCAAGGATTGCATCTGAAGGTGGGCGCCTTCGCCCTTCCCTGGCGGAAACGGCTCTACCTGGCCTTCCACAAGCCCGCGGACACGGAGTGCAGCCATACCCCCACCCATCACCGCAGCGTCTTCTCCTTTTTCCCGGAACCGTTCCTGCGGCGCGGCCTGGAAACGGTGGGCCGCCTGGATGCGGATACCACCGGCCTGCTGTTCCTCACCGATTCGGGCGCCTTCAACCATCACCTGACCTCTCCGCGCAGGCACGTTCCCAAGACCTACCGCGTGGGCGCCAAGCATCCGATTTCCCCGGAACAGGCGGCCAAGCTCGCCGCCGGCGTGGAACTGCGCGGCGAGGAAGGGACCACCCTGCCCGCCATCGTGGAGATGCGGGAGGAGAGGGCCTGCGACCTCACCGTCCGGGAAGGCAAATACCACCAGGTCAAGCGCATGTTCGCGGCCGCCGGGAACCGGGTGGAATCGATCCACCGCATGGCCATCGGCCCCATCCGGCTCGAACCCGGGCTCGCCGCGGGCCAATGGCGCTGGCTGGACGATGCGGAGCTTGCCGCGTTGGGATTCAAGGAACCCTGACATGGCCAATCCCATCCCCAAGGAAATCGATCCGGCCGTCCGGCTCCTGCTCACCGCCGGCGAGGATGCCGGGAAAAGGGCGCTGCTGGTGATGGCCGGTTCCGGCGAACTGGCCGCGGCGTTCGCGCCCCGGTTCTCCGAGGTCGTCTGCCACAACGTCAACCATGCCTTGCACGCCTCGGCCCTGGAAACGGCCGGGCGCCTGCGGCTGGGCAACGTGCAATGCGTATTGGGGGATCTGCCCTGCTCCGATCGCGAGGAAGAGGGCTTCCTGCCCGGGATCCGGTTTCCGGAGAAGCATTTCGACCTGGTCGTCTTCCGCCTGGGGCGCGGCACGGCCCAGCTCAACGCCGTGCTGGTGGAAGCCTTCCGGCTGCTGGTCCCGGGGGGCAGCCTGCTCGTATGCGGGCACAACCAGGAAGGCATCAAGAGCTTCGCCAAGCGCGGGGAGGGGCATTTCGGGAACCTGGCCTTGCAGGGCCTCAAAGCGTCTTGCCGCCTGCTGCGCTTCCGCAAGGAAAGCGAAGCGCCCGTCGCTCCCGTGGAAGACCCGCGCTATTTCCTGCCGGTGCGCCTGGAACTCGCCTTTCCCGGCGGTACGCTGGAATACCTCACCAAGCCGGGCATCTTCGCGTACCGGGCCACCGATGCCGGCACCGCCTTGCTGGCCCGGCATTTGCCCTCCTGCGCGGGAAAAACGGTGCTGGATCTGGGTTGCGGCAGCGGGGCGCTCTCCCTGGCCGCGTTCCGGTTGGGCGCCGCGGACGTGCTGGCCACGGACAACAGCGCCATCGCCACGGCCTGCGCGGAACGGAACTTCGCCCTGAACCGGATGCCGGGGCGGACGCTTTGCTCGGATTTGGCGGAGGGGGCCGCGGGCGGGGAATTCGATCTCATCCTGACCAATCCGCCCTTCCACAACGAGGCGGAGACGGATTATTCCCTGCCCGGCCGCATCCTGCAGACCCTGCTGCGCCTCCTGAAGCCGGGCGGAGAAGCCTACCTGGTCGCGAACCAGTTCCTCGACTACTCCGCTCCCGCGGAAAAACTGTTCCGGGAGTCCGCCATCCTGGCGCGCGAGCAGGGCTATACCATCCATCGTATGGTTAAAGCCGCCTAGCCGGGACCCGCGGCCACTTCCTTATTGCCCCCTTCCCCGGGGGGTGATAAAATATCCTCCATGATACGCATCCGGTTCGGCATCCCGGCCCTGGCGGGTCTGGCCGCGGTTTTGGCGGGTTGCAACCTCTTCAAGGACGCCATCGGCATCCAGCCGGAGTCCGCGGAAGAATACATCCTGGAAGGCCAGATCGATCTGCAAAAGGCCCGCTATCCGGAAGCGCTGGCCGAATTCGAAGCCGCCATCGCCATCGATTCCTCCAAATCCGAAGCCTATTACGGCGCCGCCAAAAGCGTGCTCCTGCAGCAGCACATCAACATGTTCCAGTTGATGCAATCGTTCCAGGACAACGACGGCAAGAGCATCCCTTTCCTGAGCGAGCCGGATTCGATCAAGGACAAGATTTTCGTCGCCAACCGCGGCATCAACAAGTACCTGGGGCCCCTGGTGGACCGGGAAAAGGCCGGCAAAAGCGACGGCAAGATTTCCTCGCGGCGGTTCTCGGCCGACTACGCCCTGGCTTCGGCCATCGAAGCGGTGCTGTCCCTGGCGGATTTCAACGGGGACGGGCGCATCAACGCCAAGGACAACATCCTGAACGGCATCATCGATTTCACGGATCCCGCCAAGCTCAATCCCGACAGCATCATGGCCAACCTGGCCGATCTGAAGAACGACACGGCGAAGATAGCCGCCCTCAACGGCCTGCTGGAGAAATCCCAGGACCTTTTGGCCAAGAGCGACAAGGCCATCGATCTGTTCCTGAACGGACTGGTGGACCAGAAGGATTCCCTGAACAACGGCACCTGCGCGCCGGGGGATTCGGTCTGCCGGAAGCTGCAGGATCAACTGAAGGGGAACGGGGCCGAAAAAGTGGGCGATTCCGCCATCACCCAGGTCAAGAAATTCATCCAGGACGCCGGGTCCACCATGATCATCTACAAGGTGTTCGACAAGGAGGACAACGACGGGGACGGCTGCGTGGACGAGGAACTGCTGGACGGCATCGACAATGACGGCGACGGCCGGATCGACGAAGACTCCCGCGGCGCTCCGGATACGGTGGGGAACGTCAATTTCCACGCGGACAAGGACCATGCGGACAACAACCTGGACGGGACGATCGACGAGGCCGGGGAGGCGGCGTTCCACGTCCGCTACCTGGGCTCCTTCGAACCCCTGGAACTGCTGCTCCACGCCGAAGACAAAGGCGCCATCCACTGGTCCGGGAGCGGCGCCGGCAGGACCGACACCCGCAAGAAGGTAATCGTCATGCTCGATTCCACGGTCACTCCGAAGCTCATGGACACCGTCTCCACCTTCGACCTGTGCAAGGGCCCGGTGAAGGGATTCAAGCATGGGAACTGAAGCGAAACGGGCCGTCGCGGTCGCTTCCGTCCTGCTGGCGGCGGGAGCCGCCTGGTGCGTGCGCGGCCCCCAGTACCTGAGCGGGCGCGCCCTGGGCATGGGGGACGCCTTCGTGGCCCTGTCGGACGACTACAGCGGCATCTACTACAATCCCGCCGGCCTCGCCCGGCTCAACACCCCCCTGGACGCGGGCATGTCCCTGAAGTTCGACGTGGGCGATTTGTTCGGCACCGCGGGGGAAGCGCTGAACGTGGCGGGCGCGCATACCAACAGCTTCACCAGCCTGGACAGCATGTCCGCCGACAACACCCTGGTGGACGACATCATGGTCTTCGATCGCCGCCCCATCGGCCTGGGGACCTTGCCGGAAATGCATTTCGCCGCGCGCAGCACGGATCCGGACTTCCCCATCGGGATCGGCGCCGCCTGGTTCCTGGGATCCCAGGGCCGCTTCATGCTCGACAAGGGCATCTACATCCCCGCCGCCAACGCGCGCATCCGCACCGATTTCGTGGCCAAGGTGGCCGGGGCCCTCCAGCCCCTGCCGGGCCTGAGCATCGGCGTGTCCCCCACGGTGGCCACCTACAGCACCTTCGAGCAATCCCTTTCCATCCAGGAATACGCCACCGCCGCGGACACCCTCCAGGCCCGCCTGGACCAGGAGAAGGAGCGGATCTACAAGCCGGGGTTCGGCTTCGGCGTCAGCGCGGGCGCCCTCTACGACATCGTGCCCACGGAATTGCGCATGGGCGCGGTGGTCTACAACATGTTCCTGTCCATCGACAACGACCGGGTGCCCATGACCTATAGCGTGGGCCTGGCCTATCTGCCGGCCGTGCTCCGGAAGCAGGGGATGTTGCGCTACGTGAACTTCGCCCTGGACATCGAGGACGTGCTGGCGGACAAGGATTTCCTGGGCAAGGTGAACATGGGCGCGGAAATGAACCTCTCCCTGGCGCAATTGCGGGGCGGCTTCAAGGGGGGCTATCCCTGCTACGGCCTGCTCGCGAACCTGTTCTTCATGCAGATGGAATTCACCTCCTGGGCGGAGGAAGCCGGCCTGTACGTGGGCCAGCTCGAGGATCGCCATTACCTGTTGGGATTCCGCTTAGGGATCTGACCCGGCCCCGTCCGCGGGCCGAGGCGTCACCGCTGCGTCAACGGCTCAGGTTGAAACCCAGCCGGACGTTGTCGTGATGCTCGAAGTTGTAGACCCACTCGTAGGCCATGTCCACGTTCAGGCGCATGCCCAGGTAGCGGTAGCCCAGCCCGGCCCCCGTGGAAAGCCGGTGCGAAGCCTCTTTGGTGAACATGTTCCGGGCATACCCGATGCGGGCCGCGAGCAGATCGTGCACGTAGGGCTTGATCCGCGAATCCGGCAGCAATTCGAACGGGACCACTTCCACCCCGGTGGCCAGCTTGGAAAATCCGTCATGGTAGAGGGAGGGCTCATAGTCCACCACCAGGTCCAGGAAGGGATCCGGATCGAATAGGAACCCGTACCGCAGGGTCACGGGCACGTATTCGGCGTATTCGCCCATGGCCGTGCCCGCCTCGTTGCGGGTGTCCCAGGAGATGCGCGAGAACAGGTCCTTGAGGGTCACGCCCATGGCGTACTTGGGGCCGAAGGGCCGGACCGCCGCGCCCAGGTCGAAGCCCAGCAGCCCCAGGGCGGTGCCTTGCACCTGGTGGCCGAGGCCGGTTTCCTGATCGATGAACTCGGATCCGCCCCCGCCCGTGCCGGCGAAGCGCAGTTTATAGGCCGCTCCCAGGTGCACCCAGCCGCGTTCGAAGGCGCCGCCGAGCAGCACTTCGTTTTCGGAGTACACATCGTCGCCGTTCTGCAGCCAGGCCGCTCCCAGGACGTACGGACGCCCTTTCAGGCGATAGGTTCCGGAGGTGAAATGGAAGGGCACCAGGTCGTACATGTTGGAGTAGTAATAGCCCCCGCTCCAGTCGCGCGTTTCCGCCATGGCCGCGGGGTTGTACAGGATGGCTTCCACTCCCGCCGGGGCCGCCGTCTGGGCGCCCGCCAGGGCAGTGCCCCGCCCTCCGACGGCGATGGGCGCGAAGGCGCCGGGCGTCCCGGACACGTCGACGGCCCGCGCGGCCGAAAGCGCCGACGCGATCGCGCCCGCCGCCCACAAGGTTCGCATGGCCTTGTTCATTTCAGCATCACCACCTTCTTGAGATATTCCTTGCTGCCCCGGCCGTCCTTGACGATGAGTTTGAGCATGTACCGGCCGTTGCGGACGGCCGCTCCGTGGTTGTCGTGCCCGTCCCAGACGAAGGGTCCCAATTCGATCTTCCGGCCCGCGGAGTTCACGTCGGCCTTGCGGACGCCCGGCTGCACGATCTGGCCCTTGCTCAACTGCGTTTCCTGGCTCTCGTACACCTTGTCGCCCATCATGTTATAGACCTCCACGCGCACGCCCACCTGGCTGGAGACGTCCGAGGACACCTTGTATCCCAATTGCAGGCCCCAGGGATCCCGGCAGGTGAAGGGATTCGGGGTGACGATGAAATCATAGGCGCCCAGGGGCAGGCTGCCCATGATCACGGCGTACTTGGAAAAACTATAGACCTTGCCGGCCACGGAGGTATCGCCGCTGGCGCTGTCGACCTTTTCCCAGGCGGGTCGGGACGAATTCCAATGGCCCAGGAAAACCGTGCGGCGGCGGGCGATGCCGGAAGCCACCGGCATTTTCAGGGTGGCGCCGCTGTCGGCCTTGAACGGTTGGTGCTCGCTCAATTCGATGTCCAGGATGTCTCCCACCACTTCTTCTTGGGGCGAGGCCCGCAGCAGGCCGCTGACCTTGGGCTTCTTCACGCTCACGGTGAAGGCCTTGCTCAGGCCCGCCAGGTTGAAATCCAGGAAGGCGCCTTCGCCGTCGGTCACCAGGGCGCGTCCCTGGGCGGAAGGGACGACTTGCGTATAGGTGGCCAGGTTGGCCAGGAAGGTGAACGCCTTGTAGACAGGCTCGCCCGCGTTGGTGGCCGCGACCTGCAGGGTATCGTAGATGCGCAGGGCCGCGCTGCGGGCCACGGAGGAATCGGGTATGAAGAGGCCCGCCTGGCTCAAGGTGCCCGCCACCGAGTCCGCGCCGAAGGACCAACGGGGAGCGATGTTGAACTCGCGGCCTTCGGCGGTCTTGGCGAAGGCGGAGAACTGGTACCCGGCCGGATTGCGGTTGGAAACCGGCAGCGAGGCCCCGTCCTCTTCGAGGACCCGGTTCTCCTTCACGTACCTGACGGCGATGGAGACCGGGGTCAGATCCTGGATCTTGACGGCGAAGGCTTTCTTGAGGCGGACCGCGCCCATGCGCGCGGTGCACACCACCTGGAACACGGTGTCGGACGGCGTGAATCCGCCCCGGAACCGGCAGGTGCGCGAAGCAGAGGCTTCCGGGACCAGGGACAAGCCCAGGGCGGCCGCCCGCGCCGGGTCCGCGAAGCTCCAGGAAACGGTGAAGCCGGTGTCCCCGTCGGCCCGTTTCCGATCGAAATAGGCGTCCAGGGAACGGCCGTTCTCGCTGCGCATCTGCACCTGCCAAAGGTCGCGCGCGCCCAGGGAATACAGGGACGTGTCCGCCTCCAGCCGCTGCGGGGACAAGGCGATGGAATTCAGCAGGAAGGGATCGCGCAGGCTGAACCGGCCCGGCGCCTGGACGTCCGAATAGGCGAGCTCCCCGGAAGAGGAAACGTTGCCCGCCGCCGTTACCGTGCCGATGCGGGCCCCGGAAGGCGATCGCAGAACGTGGTAGTACTCATAGATCCCGGCCTTGGACTGTTCCGGAAGCGGACCCGAAAAGCCGCCCGCCACGGAAGGCAGCAGCGCGGATCGCCAGAGCGGATCCCCCACCGGCCGGTAATAGAGGCTGCAGACCACCGCCGCCGCGGGATGCAGGGAGTCGGCGCGGCGCACCTGCGCGGAGAACGGCGCGCCGATGATGGAATCCGGGATGGGCACGGCGAAGAAGGGCTGCGACAGGGTGTCCGTGCGGACGCTGTCTTCTCCCAGGGCGATGAAATAAGGCGCCAGCGGGATCAGGCCGGATTCCGGATCCCGGATGACCACTTCGTAGGATCCCGATTTCAGCTTGGCGGCGCTGGCGAAGAGGCCCGCCGTGTCCGCGCGCTCCCGCAGTTTCTCGCCGTTGAGCGACAGGTCCACGCCCTTGCCCCGTTTTCCGTCCGAAGTGACGAAGACGCGGATCTGGCTGGTGGGGTAGGACAAGGCGACGTCCAGGGCCGCGCTTTTGGCCGTCAGTTCCACCACCTTGACGAGATCCTTGAACCCTTCGCGCTTGACCTTGAGGGTATAGGGCGCGGGGCGGCGCAGTTCCCGGAAGGAATTGGGCGCCTGGCCGGTGATGGAAAAGCGCAGGCTGTCGTCGGGATGGAAGGATTGCACGGTCAGGAACAGCCCGGCCACGGGATCCTTGCCCTCCTTCACGGAAACCGCGATTTCCCCGTCGAACCGATAGTCCGCCGTGAGCGCGATGTCCTGGACCGCGGAACCGTCCGCATCGAGGTAGACGGGCATGCGGGTCCGGGTGAGGTAACCGTCCAGGGAGGCCTCAAGGTAGAGAGGGGAAACCGATCCGGCCGCGGCGGCCAGTTCGAAACGGCCCAGGCTGTCCGCGGTGGCGGATGCCGGGGGCGAGGACAGCAGGCTCACCAAGGCGCCGCCCTCGGGAGTATTGGTCAGGGCGTCCCTGACCTGCCCCTGGATCAGGTTGCCGCGCCTCACCAGCACCAGGTTGCGGGTCTCCAAGCCCTTGCCCGCGTAGGCCACCTGCACGGGCGCGGGCGCATCGTAGCCGGGCTTGGAAGCCGAAAGGCCGTAGGTTCCCGGCCCTTGCCCGCCGAATACGAACTGGCCGCTGCCATCGGTTTCCGCTTTGAGGGTGTCCTGCCCGCGCGCGAGCCTCACCGTGGCCGCCAGACCGCGGCCGGATCCGTCCGCCACGCGACCGGAGATGCCCGCTTCCGTTTCGGCCAGCAGGAAATCGACATTGCCTATCAAGGTCCCTTTGGCCATGGACAAGGACACCCCCTTGGGAGACAGGTAGCCTTTGCGTTCCACCGAAAGTTCATGCGCGCCCGAGGCGAGGCCCGCCAGGGAGTAACCGCCCAGGGAATCCGTCAAGGTCCAGGTGCTGACGCCGCTCAGGGCGTTGCGGACGGAGACCAAGGCTCCCGCCACGGGGGATCCCGGTTCCGCCGCGCCGCCCTTCACCGTTCCCGCCACTCCGCCCCATCGATCCAAGGCGAGATCGATGCGCTTGGCCGCGCCGCCGCCGGCCTGGAAGGGCACCGCCTGGGAGCTGGAACTTCCGTCCACCGCCTGCAGGGAATAATCGCTGCGGTTCTGCAGGCCCGTGAACGCGAAATACCCGCCGGGCCTGGTGGCGGAAACGGAGACCTGGCCGCTGGCCGCATGGGACAGGATCAGGCGCACGCCCGCCTTGCCGCCTTCCACCCGGCCGAGCACCGTGCCCGGGAAAGGGCGCAGCCGCAGGTCGCGGTTCTGCGCCTGGGGGCCGCCGACCGCGGAGTCGAGCAAAGGCTGGTAACCGGGAAGGGTCAGCGAGAGCGCGTATTTCACGCCGTCCGCCATCCCGCTCAGGGAATATTGTCCCAGGGAATTCACGGTATCGCGCAAGGTATCGGTCCCGGCGCGGGCCGTCACCACCGCCCCGGGAAGCGTCCGGCCGGCCGGGGCTCCCCCGCCTTGATCCAATCCGCTGTCGCTCACGGTGCCGTAGAGGCCGCCTTCCACCCGCGCCAGGGACAGGGTCACGGTGGCGGACGTGTCGCCCGAAACCGTCAGGAAGGCATCCGCACCGCTCTTATAGGCGGCCTTGCCGGCCGCCAGGCGATACGTCCCCCTGGCCAGGTTGCGCGCCGCCGATTCGCCCTGGGAGGTCTTTCCCAGGCTCTTCCCGTTCAGGAGCACGTCCGCGCCGTCGACGGCGTCCCCGTTCTGATCCCGGACCCGCACGATCACCACGGACGCGTGGACTTTCGCTTCCAGGACGGCGAGGGTGTCCTTTTCCTTCAGGAACACCGAGGCCTCCACGTTATCGTAAAGCGCTTTGTCCAGCAAGCTGGCGAGGGTCAGGGATTGGTTGGCCGGAATGCCCGCCACCGAAAGGGTCCCGTCGGAAGCCGTGGCGAGGGTGTCCAGTTTCCGGGGGGAGGCCACGACCACCTTGGCCCCCGGTAGGATTTTGCCCTCGGAATCCCGCAAGGTCACCGCCAAGGCCAGTTTGAGGGTCTTCAACCGGGCGGTCAGGCCCGACCTGGCTTCGCCCACCGGGACCGTCAGGGCGGTATCCAGGGTCTTGGCGCCGGCCTTGGCGACGGTCAGGCTCACGGGGGCGGCCGATCCGGCCACGCCGAAAACCTTGAAGGCGCCGTTGGGCTGGCTGATGGCCGTGAGGTTGTTCCCGTTCCCGGACAGGCGGATGGTGGCGCCTTCCACGGGAGCGTCGTCGAGCGATACCGTGCCGGACAGGCTGGCCACGCGCGATAAGGTCCTGAGGTTGGCCGTCACCTGGGAAGGCGCGTTCACGTCCAGGGCGAAGGTGGTGTCGCGGGCGTCGTAATCGGCCGTGGGCGGCTTGCAGGAGAGCTGGTATTCCTGGCCCGCCGGCACGTCCGGAAAGGCGTAGGCGCCGTCCGCGCCGGAAACGGTCTTGAGCTTGTCCTGGGAGATGCGCAATTCCACCGGCAGACCGGCGATGCCCGCGTCCGCCTGGTTGAGGATCTTACCCGCCAGGCGGAACACCGCGGGCAAGAGCGCGGGATTGTATTCCGCGGGGCCGGTGACGCCGATTTCCGGGGTCTGCGTGCTCCCGGCCAGCTTATAGCCGGGCGCGGCGATGGACATCGCGTAGGTATCCGCGGGCAGGGAAGGGAAGGCGTATTTCCCGGAGCCGTCGCAGGCCGCGTAGGCGCGGAAGCCCTTCTTCCCCGCGATGGCGATGCGCACCCCCGCCGCCGATAACGTCCCGGTAACCGTACCCGATAGGCTACCCACGTTCCTGGCGAGGCCGAAGTCCAGGCCCGTCAGGACGCCCCCGGACGCCAGGGATTGGCCTTCGTGGACCTTGTCCGGGCTGAACCCCGCCAGCGCGGCGGAAACCGAATAAATCCCGGGAGGCAGCTTCTCGATGCGGTAGGTCCCGTCCGCTCTGGTGAGGACCGAACGCGAGACGCCGTAGGCATTGGCCGCCACGGTCGCGTTGGCCGCCGCCGTCCCGTCCGCTTTGACGGAGCCCGCCAGCACGCCGCGGTTGGCGGCCAGGACGATTTCCGCGTCGGCGGCTTGCCCCGCCACCACGGTCAGGGAAGCCAGCTTCCCGTCCGAATACCCTTCCGCGGAAGCGGACAGGCCGTAGTTCCCGGCCGGCAGATTGTCCCCGGCGAAACGGCCGTCTGCGTCGGTGGTGAAGGTCCCGCCGCCGGCGTCGGGGGAAAGGCCCACGAGGGTCAGCAACGCGCCCGCCACCCCGGAGCCTTCGGAGACCACCCGGCCCGCCAGCCGCCCCACCGAAGCCGCCAGGGTATCCGGGGCCGCCGCCGCGTTTTCGCCCAAGGCCAGTTGCACGCTGCGGGAAACGGTGCGGTATCCCGGTTTGGAAAAGGCCAGGGAATAGGTTCCCGCACCCAGCGAGAAGGCATACGATCCGGCGAAGTCGGAAACCGCGGTCACGGCCTCTCCGGCCTTCTCCGCCGTGACCTTGACGCCGCTGAGGAGGGCGCCGCGGACGTCCATCACCTTGCCTTTGAAGGAGGCGCCGGCCTTGGCCAGGTTGAAATCCCGGGACAGGCCGCCGCCCCGGACGAGCGGTTCCGTGACGGAGGAGGCGGCCTGATAGCCCGGACAGGAAGCCGTGAGCGCATACGCGGCGCCCGCCTGCAAGGACAGGGAATAACGCCCCAGCGGATCGGTCACCGTGCGGCCCGCCAAGCCGGGATTGGAAACGTTGCGGTACGCCACCTCGCACCCGCCCAAGGAGGCGCTGCCGCTGGCCACGGTTCCCGTGATGCCCCCCTGATCCGGGAGCAGCCGCAAATCGGCATCGAGCAAGGTTCCGCCCGAGGCCAGGGAGAAGGACAGGACCTGGTCCAGGGCGAAGCCTTCCCTGGAAGCGGTCAGCTTGTACTCGGCGCCGGGCAGGGAAAGCGCATAGGCTCCGTCCCCGTCCGTCGTCCTCTGGAAGATCTCCTGATTGGATTGATTGATCGCCTGGATCGTCGCCCCGACCACCCCCGCGCCTCCCGCCAGGGCCCGCCCTTTGACCAACCCGGCGTTTCCCGAGGCCGCGAAGTCGATGCCCGCCGCCGTATCGCCGGGATTGACCGGCACGGCGTAGGTTTTGGGGATGAGGTATCCGTCCTTGGCGGCCAGCACGCTCTGCGTCCCCGCGTTCACGGAAAGCAGGTAATACCCCGCATTGTCCGAAAGCGCGGCGGCCTCCCCCGCCGAGATGCGGGCCCCGGCCAGGCCCGAGCCGTTCACGGTGACGCGGCCGCTCAGGAAGGAGCGGTTGGGCTCGAAGACCAGATCCACGCCCTGCACGGTCTTGGAAACGTCCAGCAGGAATTTGTGCAGGGATCCGGAGGAAAACCCCTTGGCCGATCCGCTCAGGATCCAATCTCCCGCGGGAAGGCTTATCTCATAGGCGCCCTGGCCGTCGCTGACCACGCTGCGCACCGGCCCGGCCTTGGGCGTGGCCTGCACGATGGCGTTGGCCAAGGCGGTTCCCGAGGCGTCGCGGGTGCGGCCGGCGATGATGGAAGCGTTGGGATCCAGGGCCAGGTTGATCGATTTGTCCCCGTCGACGTCCACGGACAGCGGTTCCGGCGAGGCGAAGCCGGGGCTGGAAACGCGCAAGCTCACCGCGCCCCCGGGCACGGAAAAGGAAAAGCCGCCGTTGCCGTCGGTATTCGCCGATCGCGTCCCGTCCGCCTGGGTCAGCGTGATGACGGCCCCGAAAATGCCCTGCCTGCTGAAGGAATTCCGCACGGTCCCGGAAAGGGTGAACTTGTTCGGCGCCAGCGCGAAGTCCGCGGTCTTGGAGGAGGCGTTCCCGTTCAGGGAAACGCTGACGGCGCCGGCGGCCGCGAACCCGTCCGCCTGGGCGCGCACCTGCCAATTGCCGAAGGGGACGCCCAGGGAATAATTGCCTTGGGAATTGGTCGATGCCGTCCATTGGGTTCCGTCCGCGCCGGTCACGGCGACCTTGGCGTTGAGCACGCCGGTCCCGCCCGCGGCCGAAGCCACCTTTCCCAGGATCTTCCCGAGCACGGGACTCAAGGTGATGGTCTTGGAAGTGCCGCCGGTCCCGGCATGGACGATGGTGTCGGTTTCCGACAGGTAGCCGTCCAGGTTTTCGATGCGGGCTTCATAGCTTCCCAGGGGAGCGTTCTTGATGGAGAGAAGGCCGTCATTGTCCGTGGATCCGCCCTGGAAAACCGCCGAGGAGGCCCCGCCCAGCCGGTTGAGCTTGACCGGCGCATACGCGACTTTCCGCCCCGCGTCGTCCTTGACGGTCACGGAGATGTTCCCCACGTCCACGTCGTAGAAAAAGCTCCGCTTTTCCGAAAGGGACGCGGAACCGTTGCTGCCCACCGCGTAGACGCGCCATTTGTAGTTGAACCGGCGCAAGAGGCCGGTGGCGTTGTCGAGGGTGATCTGCCCGCCGGTGGAACTGGCCTTCCACAAGGCGATGTCGGCCTGGCTCCCGTCCACCAGGTTCTCCTCCAGCAATTCGATCTTATAGCTGACCGCGCCGTCCACTTGCGTCCAGCGGAACAGGATCTGATCGGTCCCGGGCACGCTGTCCTGGTCCTCGGGCTCCAGGAGCCGGGCGGCCGGGAGCGGCGCCGAGGGGGAATACACGAATGAGGCCGGCACCGGCGCCACCTTGGAGGTGGATGCGCTGTTGTTCCCGTAATTGTTGAGCACCAGCCAATTGTAG
Organism: Fibrobacteria bacterium; assembly: GCA_035275285.1. Classification (GTDB taxonomy): domain Bacteria; phylum Fibrobacterota; class Fibrobacteria; order UBA11236; family UBA11236; genus Chersky-265. The sequence goes on from DATENA010000278.1 coordinate 16,111, forward strand.
GTCTTGCCGGAAATGAGGGGCGGGGCGGGGACGGTGTTGAATCCGGAAGGATCCGGATCGCCGTAGCGGACCGTGGTGTACGGGGTGATGATCTGCCAGATGGCGCTGACGCCGCTCACGGTCCCGTCGTCGGAAATCCTGAACGGCTCGTCGGAGAGGAGCAGCGCGTAGAAAGGCGCGTCGCCGGTCCAGGAGAAGGTGGGCGTCAGGTCCTTGATGGCCGCCGCGTTGGCGGGAGAGCCCAGCACGGGCGCGTTCCCGGATTCGATGATGACGACGAATTCCGGCGAAGCCTGCGCCCCGTCGGTCAGGATGCAATAGTTGATGCCGAAGCGGAGATCGGTATTGCGATAGCCGGCCGGGATGTCCGGATTGACCTTGAACGCGTAGCTGCCGGACCCGGGCTGGCTGGGAAGGTGCAGGGAATCGTAACGGGCGATGGTCCCGCCGCCCGGGACCGTGGACGCGCGCAGATGCACCCGCGCCTGCCCTCCGGTCCAGCCCAAGGCGATTTCCGCGGTCTGCTTGCGCATGCCGGAGGGGACCTGGGTCAGGGTGATGGCGGCCTCCGCCGCGCCGGCGAGCCCCAGCGCCGCGGCGATCAGGAGCCGGAACGCGGCGTTCGGAATGCGGGATGGGAACGGCATGTCAGTAACGGTACTCCACGCTGGTTTTGAACAGGGAAACCGGGAACGCGACCAGGGAAACGGTGGCGGTGAAATTGGGTCCGAGGGGGAAGTAATAACCCACGTTCATGGTGGGCAGGAAGGGCAAAGCCTCGGGACGGTAGGCCGCGGCCTCCGTCAGGAGGTCGCCCTGGGTCACCGTGTAGAAGACGCCGCCGATCTGGAAAAAGACCTGGTAGATCTGCACGCCGAGGGCGAATTGCTGCTCCAGCCCCAGGCGGAACCGGTTGACGGAAGTGGTCACCTCCACGGAGTCCTCCCCGTCGGCGGTCTTGTACACGTCCTTGGCGGTGGAATCGAAGGCGTCCACGCTGTCCGTCATGGTGTAGAGCACGGACATGCCGCGCATGAAATAGGAATAGTCCAGGTTCATGCGGAAGTTCTCCCATTTGCCATGCAGGGAGACGGCGCCCTCCCAGGGCAGGTTCACCCGCACGTCGCGGAGGACGGACTTGGAGCGCGTGGTGAGCGTGAGCTTGGTCGGGTTCATCTTCGCCGGGTCCATGATCTTGTCGGCGCCGAAATCCAGGGAGGGCAGCACGTTGTATTCCCAGGCCATGGATCCTTGCAGGAACATGGTCTCGGCCATGCTGATCATGGCATCGGCCCCGAAATGCCTGGCGAACTGCCAGGACGCGCCCAGGCGCACCCCGTGCGCGGACCCGGTGACGTTGCCGTAGCCTTTGGCGTCCAGATCATCGTGGTAATTGACGCCTTCGCCGTGGAAATAGGATTCCTGCCCCGCTCGCTGCAGGATCCCGTCGACGCGGGCGCCGGCCTCCAGGAGCAGGTCCAGGGTATACCGCTGGTAGGCGAGTCCCAGATGCACCCCGGGCCAGGGCTGCCCGGCCAGTCCCAGGGAGAAATCGTTCAGCTCGGCGGAGAAGCGGGCGAAGGCGTCCGCGGAAAGCAGCACCTTGATGCTGTCGGACCCGGGATCGGAATCGTCTTCGGGCAGGCCCAGCCCCAGGCGCGTCCCGCCCAGGGCGAAATCGAAAAGCCCGTGGAAAGGCTGCTGCACGCCCGCGGCGAGGGTGGCCGAAGGGCCTCCGATGGCCACGGAAAAGCCGCCCAGGGAGGTGGATTGGTACAGGCCCAGGTTCACGTCCGGATAGACGGGGCGCTCCACGCGGTTGTCGCCGCCGTCCAGGAAGTCCTGGATGGGGGCCCGCAGGTTGTTGCGCAGGAGCTTGGTCCTTTCGCTGCTCACCCCCAGCCCCAGGCCGGGCAGGAAGAAATCCGTCTGGACGTCCACGCCCTGCAGCCGGGACAGCGAGGCCGGATTCCCGAACAGGGAACTGGCGGAGGGATACAGGGAGGTTACGTTGTTCATGGCCCCGCGGGCGCCGGTGTTGCTTCCCAGAGCGAACGGGGACATGTTCCCCTCCACCTTGAGATACAGTTTCCCGCCGTTGAAATCCGTGAACTGGGCCCAGGCCGCGGAGGCGGCCGCCAGGCACGCCGGCAGCGCCCTCCGGGCGAAGCGCCGCGCGCCCCGGATCCGGCGCCCGGCGGATTCAGATATGGTTGACATAGTCCAGGATCCCGATGGCGGTGCCGTAGAAGAAGACCATGAATCCCAGACCGGTGATGGCCTTGGGCAGATATCCTATCTTGGGGTATTCGATGGCGGAGAAACGATAGCGGCCCATGTTGGCCGCCAGGACCAGGAACCGCCGCTCCTCGGTTTCATCCGGCTCCTTGCGGTTCAGGATGCCCTCCTTCTTGAACAGGCTGACGGATTTCCCCTCGTCCACCACCAGTTCCCCCGGGCTTTCCTGGGTTTCCTGCACCCCCACCAGGCCGCGCAGGCACATGGCCTGCAGGGAAGAATCGCCCGAGGAGGAGACCACTCCGGCCCGGAAGCTCCCGCGCCCCACGGCGATGCCCCAGGGCGTGGCGATGCGGACCAGGGCCTCCTCCTGGCCGGAAGTGGCCAGGATGCGCCCGGAATGCAGCTCGAGGACCAGGGGATCCTTCGGGGATTTCGGGGCCTTGATGATCTTGAACTGCGTGCCGGGAAGCACCCGGACGTGCACGTTGTCGCGGAAGAAGAGATCGAGCTCGGCGGCGGAATCGGTCTTGTAGGTCACTTCCAGATCGAGCTCTTCCGAATGCCGGATGCGGAAGTACCCGCTGCGGTCCTTGGGCTGACCCTTGCGGAAAGCCACCTTGACGGCCCCGCGCACGTCCTTCGCATCGTAATTGATCGTGTCCACCTCGCCCGCCGCGATCCGGCGCGGCCTTTCGAAGCGGTCGAAGTAGCGGATCAGGGAATCCCGTTCGTCGGTGATGGTCCCGAAAACCACCTTTCCGGTCTTGAGCACCAGCCTGTCCGCGCAGGCGTATTGCGCGCAGAGGGACAGGGCCGCCAGGACGGCGAAGCAGAGGCCGGAAAGACCGGAGGGACGTGCTGCGCGCGCGCGGCGCGTCCGCCTCAGCTCTTCCACTTCTTCCTCACTTCCACCTTGCGGCTGCCGGTGGCGGTCAGGCCTTCGGCATTGGTGACTCTGAGGACGAGCGGGAACACCCCTTCCTTGCTGAAGGTGTAGCTGAATTTGCCGTCCGCGGCGGAAACCAGGTCGTACTTGCCGTCCCCGTCCAGGTCCCATTCCCATTTCACTATCTTGCCGTCCGGGTCCGCCCCGCTGCCGTCGATTTCCAGGGGCTTGCCCAGGGTCGCGCGCAGATCCGGGCCGGGCCGGCATTCCGGCGGCGCGTTGAAGATTTCCACCGGCGCGGTCCCGCAGACCTCCCGTCCGTCGGCGGACAGGATGCAGACCGAAGCCGCGTATCTGCCCGTCTTCCCGTAGGCGTGCTTGAAGCGCAGCCACCATTCATGCGCGCTCACCAGGCTGTCGGGAGGCGCCGTCCGGGTTTCCCAACCGTTCGCGTCCCCGGTGAAATTGATCCTCACCCGCACCAAGGAATCGTCCGCGTCCTTGGCCCGGGCCTTCAATTCCACGGCGGCGGCCATGTTTTCCCTGGGGTTCTTCACCTTGAAGTCCAGCTTGGCCCCGGCGTTGACGCGGACCATCGCGACCGTTCTGCCTTCCTGTCCCATGGGATTGCGGGCCGTGAGCGCGGCCTCGTACGTGCCGGATCCCGGCGCCTTGAGGACGCCTTTCCCGGAAGCGGAATCGATCCACTCCGGCTTGCCGTCCCCGTCCAGATCGAGGCTGAACGCCAGGCGGCCGTCTCCCTTGGATTCCGAGGCGTCCACCCGCAAGGCGCCGCCCGGCTCCACGGTATCCGGGCTGATTTTGAGGACCGGCGTCACGGAACTCACAACATCGATCCGGCCTTCGGCGGTCCGGGATTCCAGCTCCCGGTAATGGGCCTCCACCCTGGGGGAAAACCGGCCCGCGGAAGCATAGGCATGGCGGTGCGCCAGATTGGCGGCCAAAGGCAAGGGATCCGTATCCCAGGTCCCGTCGCCCTCGTAGTCGAAGCGTACGGAAAGCTGGGGCGCGGCCCAGGCGGGAAAGGCCGTGCCGCGCAGATCGAAGGCGACGGTATCGCCTTTATCGACCCGGGCGGGAAGGGGCTTCAGGGAAAGATGCA
>DATENA010000279.1:0-22924 GCA_035275285.1 Fibrobacteria bacterium
CACAGCCACCCAATTGCCTTTCTTCCGTTCCACCTCGATCACCACGGCCTTGAACGGCCCGCTGCCGCCCCCGGCCCCGTAACGGAACCGGGATCCCTCCCAACGGTCCCGGGGGATGGCCTTGCCGGCCAGGTATTCCTCCGCCAGCTTGGCCAGATCGCCGGGCTGGAAGTGGTCGCAGGCGCCGGAAGCGGGGGAGGGCTGGGCGGCCGGCTTTTGGGGTTCATTTTCAAGCGCCATGGGGTCTCCTGGGGAATGGGTAAAATAGCCAAATCTCCGCGTCCCGGCCGCGCCGTCTTTTATTACTCCCTATATCGCCAACGTTTATTTTATACCCAGATGGGGGCCCCCGACGAACCCCGGAACGTCCGACCGAAAGGCAAGCGTGGCCGCAGAACCGACCCTTCCCGAACAGCCCCCCTGGTACCGCGAGGCGGTCATCTACCAGGCCCATGTCAAAAGCTTCTATGACAGCAACGGGGACGGCATCGGGGACTTCGCCGGCCTCACCAAGAAACTGGACTACCTGGCCGACCTGGGCGTGACCGCCCTGTGGATCCTGCCGTTCTATCCTTCCCCCCTCAAGGACGACGGGTACGACATCGCCGATTACCGCGCGGTCAACCCCGCCTACGGCAGCCTGGACGATTTCCGCGCCTTCCTGGCCGAAGCCCACCGGCGCGGCATCCGCGTCATCACGGAGCTGGTGATGAACCATACCTCCGACCAGCATCCCTGGTTCCAGCGTTCCCGGCGCGCGGCCCCGGGCACCCCGGAGCGGGACTTCTACGTCTGGAGCGATACCACCGAGCGCTACAAGGAGGCGCGCGTCATCTTCAAGGACTTCGAGGTCTCCAACTGGACCTGGGACCCCCTGGCCAAGGCCTACTTCTGGCACCGCTTCTATTCCCATCAGCCCGATCTCAACTTCGAGAACCCCCTGGTGGAGCAGGCCATGCTGGACATCCTGGACTTCTGGATGGACCTGGGCGTGGACGGGCTGCGCCTGGACGCGGTGCCGTACCTGTTCGAAGCGGACCATACCAATTGCGAGAACCTGCCGGCCACCCACGCCATCCTCAGGCGCATCAGCGCCCACATCAAGGCGCGCCACGGCGCGGACCGCATGCTCCTGGCCGAGGCCAACCAATGGCCCGAGGACGCGGTGGCCTATTTCGGCAAGGGCGACGAATGCCAGATGGCCTTCCATTTCCCCCTCATGCCCCGCATCTTCATGGCGCTGCGCATGGAAGAGCGCTTCCCCATCGTGGACATCCTGGAGCAGACCCCGGAGATCCCCGGCAATTGCCAATGGGCCCTGTTCCTGCGCAACCACGATGAACTGACCCTGGAGATGGTGACCGACGAAGAGCGCGACTACATGTACCGGGTGTATGCGCGCGACAAGGAGGCCCGCATCAACCTGGGCATCCGCCGCCGCCTGAGCCCCCTGGTCGACAACGATCGCCGCAAGGTGGAACTGCTGCACGTCCTGCTCTTCTCCCTGCCCGGCACGCCCGTCATCTACTACGGGGACGAGATCGGCATGGGGGACAACATCTTCCTGGGGGACCGCAACGGCGTGCGCACGCCCATGCAATGGAGCCCGGACCGGAACGCCGGCTTCTCCGTCACCAATCCCCAGCGCCTGTACCTCCCCGTCATCAGCGACCCGGAGTACCATTACGAAAGCCTCAACGTGGAGAACCAGGAGCGCAACCTCTCCTCCCTGCTCTGGTGGATGCGCCGCCGCCTGGCCCTGCGCCAGCGTTTCACCGCCTTCGGGGCCGGGACGGTGGAGTTCCTGCATCCGGACAACCCCAAGGTGCTGTGCGTGCTGCGCCGGCACGGGGACCAGATCCTGCTGGTGGCCGTCAACCTTTCGGTTTCGCCCCAGGTCACCTCCCTGGATCTTCCCGCCTTCAACGGATTCAGCGTGGAAGAAATCTCCAGTCTGTCTAAATTTCCCCCTATCACCGCCGGGCCTTATCCCCTGATGATGGCGCCTTACGGGTATTACTGGCTGCTGCTGAAGCCCGCCTTGGAACCGCTGCAGCCGGAACGGGAAAGGACCCTGCAGATGAACCCGGCCAACTGGATAGATGTATTGCAAGGCCGGGGCAAGGAACTCCTGGAGCGGGAAGTGCTCCCAGCCTACCTGCCGCGCTGCCGCTGGTTCGGAGGCAAGAGCCGCAACATCGCCGGCGTGGACATCCAGGACCGCGTGCTGCCCCCGGAGGGCGGCGAGTGGGCCCTGGCGTTCCTGCGCGTGGAATACGTGGAAGGCGCTTCCGAAAATTACCTGCTCCCCCTGGCGCGCGCCGATGGGGAAGCGGCGGCCGCCCTGCGCGCCGAGGCGCCCGACGCCATCCTCACCGAGCTGGACGGGGCGCGGGAGGGCAAAAGCCCCGCCATCCTCTACGAGGCCATGCACAATCCCGGCTTCCGCACGCGCATGATGGGCATGATCGCCTCCGGGAGCGCCTGGCCCGGCCTGGCGGGCGTGTTGCGCGGCCGGCCCAAGCTCGACGCGTTCAAGGACCGCATGCCCGACGCCGCGGACGAATCCAGGGTGCTCAAGGCCGAACAGAGCAACTCCTCCATCATCTTCCCGGGCCGGCATTTCGTGAAGTTCCTGCGCCGCCTGGAAGAAGGCGAGAACCCCGAGCTGGAAATCCTCCGCTTCTTCGACGAGAGCACGACGTTCCGCAACGTGCCGCCCTACGTAGGCGCCCTCGAATACGCTTCCGGCGCCAAGGCCACCTACACCATCGCCATCGCCGAAGGCCTGGTGGGCCATGAACAGGACGCCTGGAGCTATGCCCTGACCCTGGCCGGCGAATACATGGGGCGCTTGCTGGAAAGCCGCGACTCCCTGGGAGCCCTGCCGCCCATGGCCTCGGGCTTCCGATCCAGACCCGCCCTGCCGCGCGGCGAAAGCGGCAAGCCCCTGCTCTCCGCCCATACCACCCCCCTGGGGCTGCTGGAGGACGGGCTGGCCCTGGAGTTCGCCCATCTGCTGGGCAAGCGCACGGCGGAAATGCACCTGGCCCTGGCCTCGCGCCCGGACCTGCCCGCCTTCGCCCCCGAACACTTCTCGCGCCTGTACCAGCGCTCCCTCTACCAGAGCATGCGCAACCAGGTGGCCCGCGTCTACGAGCGCCTGTCCAAGGCCATGTCGCGCCTGCCGCCGGGAACGGCCGACCTGGGCCGGAAGATCCAGGAGAACCGCCCCAAGGTGATGAGCGCGTTCGGCGGCCTGCTGGACCGCCTCATCCCCACGGTCAAGATCCGCGTGCACGGCGACTACCATCTGGGCCAGGTGCTCTACACGGGCAAGGACGTGGTGATCCTGGACTTCGAGGGCGAGCCGGCCCGCTCCATGAGCGAGCGCAAGCTGAAGCGGTCGCCCTGGAAGGACGTAGCGGGCATGTTACGCTCGTTCCACTACGCCATCCATTCCGCCTGGCCGCGATCGGTGGCGCTCAGGGAAGAGGAGCGCAAGGCGCTGGAACCCTGGGTGGAACTCTGGCCGGAGCGCATGACCGCGGGGTTCCTGGAAGCCTACCTGGAAGCGGCGGGCAACGCCCCCTTCGTGCCCGCGGAACGCGACTGGGAGGCGCTGCTCCGGGCCCATCTGATGGAGAAGGCCGTCTACGAGCTGGGGTACGAACTGAACAACCGGCCGGACTGGGCGCATATCCCCATGGCGGGGATCCTCAAGTTGATCTGAAGCCCGGGGCGTCCGATGCCGCCTCTCTTCTTTCGTAATACTCCGTTTGGGTAGGGGCGGAATCCAATCCTATGCTATATGCTCAATCTGCACATCTTTCCATTTTGTTTTTAAGTATTCCGCAACTAATCTTCGATGGCAATGATGGGGCTTATCTTCGCTACACAGCAGGCATGCGTTTTCAAAAAGATTGGGCGATATATTCTCCTCGATTTTCCTACTTGAGATTAAATTCAAATAGGCTTTCTCATAAACACTCCAGTCTCCACCTTCTTTTTTATAGGCATCCAAAATATCCTGCGTAGGAGCTAAGTCCGGAAGATGTAGATATTCGGCTTTACAGATTTCGCGGGTAAAAAAGCGCAAGTCATCTCGTTTTGAAAACCCGGCCAATTGGGAAACGTTGTTTAGCCGGACATCTATCAGCCGTTTTGCTCCAGCCGATCGAATTTTCGTGAAAAAAGACTCCGCTGATTTTTTAGTGAAGCCTATGGTATAGATTTTCATCCGATTTGATTTCCGGTTGTGACGATTTTTTCAAAGCAATTTCTTCATGGGCTATTCTCTCACCTTGAATCCTATACGCCTCACTAATGATTTCAGAAGTCGATCGGAATATATCTTGATCTGGCAGATGAAGTTTTTTAACTAAACGAAATAAAGCATCATCTTGAGTTTCAATTTTTCCGTCTTCCAAAATGTGGTGAACGTTGACTCCCAGGTTTGCAACGTGCTTTGAAACCAGAATGCTCCTATGGCACGACAGGGGATCTTTTTCCGCACACATCAAGGCTATCTGATATTTTTTAAGCCCCTCGATTAAACGCTCCAATCCTCTTTTAAAAGAGGCTGATTGAGCTATTCTTTCATACTGCACTTTGCCGTTTACATAGCAGGATGGGTCTTCACTTCGTGCCCCAAATTCCTTCCCCAGAAATACGTATGCGATTTTATTCGACCATAGTTGTTCCTTGAGCAACTCTCGATTGAATTGAGGATTTACACGGCTATATGGCTGCGACCTCACATCGCATAATGCAGTAATTGAATGCATTTTCAGCAAGCCGATAAACCGTTCAAGAGAATGCGTTGAGTGGCCGACTGTATAAACAACTGAGTTGGAAGTCTTCATTTCCATGAAATTATATCGCGGCGCGATCCCTATTGTCCATCAAATATATGATAGTTGTCTTCTGGACAGAGAATACCATTTAATTGTGCATAGCACCTTAGAGGATTCCAATCACTACTATTGCCATTCCAACCTCGAGCCAATCCAACCCTAAGAATTAGATCTTCATTCTCAGGAGTCTCCGACAACCAAGCGTTGGCTTCAGATAAGCCATATTGCGGTTCGGAATCATCATTGCTGGAGGAAAACAAATGTTTAAGTCTATCACAAGTAACGGCCAGCTGATATTGGATGCCATCATTGTCTAGAACGTTCAACCGCAATCTGCCGAACGTGTCTTCGATAAAATTTACGCGCCGCCGGGCAATTCGAACGCCGCCCAGAGACCTGCATTGGGTTCCCTCGGGGATAAATTTGTCTTCGAGCAAGGAAACTCCGAATAACTGCCTGAGGCTTTTGAATGCTTTGTCCAATAAAAGTAAGTAGGTTTCCGGCTCGTCAAAAATCCTCAGCAGATTTGGTGGAGACGCCAACCGTAAATCTTCAGTTGCATGCGGATAAGCATTTCGAGGAGATCCAATTGGCACGCAATTGACCAATTTCCCCACTGAAAAAATAGATCTATCCGTCCCGAACCTCCAGTTATCGCCCGAGGATTGCAGCGGACGAACCATTTTATTCCCATGGAAATCCCAGCCTGCAACACAGTATCTTCCTTTGCTCATCCTCGTTACCTCGGAAATCAAAACGGGCATATACTGCGAGACTGGATATTTCGTCTTAATCTGGGTTTCGTTCATTTCAGGTCCTTACCATCAATTTAATTTCCAATAAGCCGATCAAGGGCATGAGATAGGTAAACATTCAAAGATGATCAGAGTAAATCCAAGAAATTTCATCAAATAAATTCAAAATTTTCGAGATTCAAACCCACTCTGAACAGTCCCCTGACACAACCTTCAGATAGATTTATCTGGCAGTTCGCGTACCTGGCGGCTTTCAGCCCGGCCCAGCTGCAGGCATTGGCCATGCTGTTCCTGGAGCTGCAGAAACTCGGAATCTTCTTCCCCAAGCTCGGGGCGATCGCCTATCAAAGATCCGCAAGGGGTTTAGGCCCCAGGGTTTGCGGCAACGGGAACGTCCTCCTGGAATACCGGCCTTAAAACCGGATCCGCCGGAGGATCCCGTTCGCCATTTCGAATCCCTTCAGCAAGGCCCGGGTGGCGGGCCCGCGGTACTTCTCCAGGGAGAAACGCGTCAGCAACTGGTTGGCGAACTTCTCCTTGAACTCGGACAGGCTGCGATGATCGGCCCCGCACAGATCGAAGGTCTCGAACTCGTCCTTGTAGCGCAGGATCAGGTTGCGGACCATGAAGTGCATGGCGCCGGTCCTGTCCGCTTCGGCCAGGCTGCACGAGCACCAGATGATGGCGGAGTTCCGGAAGCGGTCCAGGGCCACGCTGGCGAAGGCGATGGCTTTGCCTTGCGCGGTGCGCACGGCCCAATGTTCCATCAGGCCCGTGCCCGTCAGTTCCCGGCGCAGGTCCGCGGCCCAGCGCGGTTTCCATTTCATGGCCAGTCCCTTGCGGACGAAGGTGCGCGCATAGGCGTCTTCGAAGGCGTCTTCGCCGTCGGTGGTCCCGAAAGCCAGGCCGGCCCGCTCCGCCTTGCGGATATTGCTCTGGCAGTCCTGGTTGACGTCCAAGGTGTTTTCGGACCTGAGCCGGTTCACCACGGTATAGCGCGGCAGGCAGCGCCAATTCCGGGCCATCGCCGGACGGGCGTCATGCCACTCCGGCAGCAACAGGCTGTAATGGGAACGGCTCTCGAGCCAGGCGAGGACGCAGCCCAGGATTTCGTATTGTTCCTTGATCTCATCGTTGAAATGCTTGCGACGCCCGGGGACGAAATAGGGACCGCCGTAGAACGTCAGGATGGGGACGAAGGCCTTGACCAACCCCCCGCGCTTGATGAACTGGAGGGGCAGGTAGGCGGCGAAGGTTTCGCCCTTATAGACTTTCAGCACCTTGAGCGGAAAGGGCAGGGCCCGGCGGGTGGCTTCCAGCCAGGCGCGCGTCCCGAACACCGGCGCGGCTTCGGGCAGATCGTCCAGGGTTTCGTCGAGGACCAGGCTCCATTTTTCCGGACGCAAAACGACCTCTTGGTTGGGCTTGAGCAGCAATGTTTGACCAGGAGCTCGCAAAGGATTCGGATCCGTTTGCGGAAAACTCCGGTTTTTCTCCGAATTGCGCGATGATGCGAAACGCATTCCAATCAATGCAATACCCGTGCCGTCGGGGATAGGGAGAGGGGAAGTCGATGAGAGGGCTTTGCCCAGGCCTTAAATATCCTCTTCCCGATGGAGGATCCCATGCCCGTGGGATTCTTCCCTTCCGCCCCCTGCCAGCGATTTCGCGAATTGGATGAGGGTGGTCATTTTCTTGGACGCGACATCCCAATACTCCACTTCGTCCACGTCCACCCGGAGCAGGACCAGATCGGGATCCTCCAGGCCCTTGGGGAACCACGCCTTCATGACCGGATTCCACAGGGTTTTGGCCTTGGCGGAGTCTTCCACCAATTGGGCCTCCCCGGCCACGGACAAGAAGGTGTCCTTGTCGCCCGCGGTATAGGCGAGATTGATCCGTGGGTTGCGGTCTATTTCCCGGGCCTTGAGGGTCGAGCGGCCGGTGAAGAACCACAGGGCGCCGGATTCGGTGGCCTCCAGGGTGGCCATGGGCCGGGAGTGCAGATGGCCCGCCTCGGTTTCCGTGGTGAGCATGGCGAATTTGATATCGCGGATCTTCTCGAGAAGCCGGGACCATTGTTCGGTTTTATCGTCGCGATTGTCCATGGGACCTCCTGGGATGCGGGTTCTCGGAGGCGTTGCCTCTCTCTTTGAATAAACGAAATGCGAGGAGGAGGTGAAAGTCGGGATGGATGCGCGTTTCCCCGCAAGGGGGCCCGTTCCGCGTCCGAAGCGCCGATGGTACCTGGAGTTCGGCCCGGGCATCTTCCAATATTATGAATTCGAGGTGGAGACGGAAAATCCCGGCCGGCTGGCCCGTGAACACCGGAACCATTGGGGCCGCGAGGGCCTATGGCCTTCCCTCGCCATCGGAAAGAAGTTCCAAGGCGCCGTCTGCGGCTTCCGGCCCGCTTCCGGCCCGCACCGACGGACCCCGCAGCGCTCCCGCGGCATCGAAACGCCGGCCCGCCCGGAACGCCTCCCCGGCCGGAGCGAAGCGCATGCGCGTGCCGTCCCAGATCAACCGTCCCGCGCCTTCCCGGTCCCGCCGGAGCGGGGCGATGCGGGGGCCTTCCCGCAAGGCCGTGGGCGCTTTGAACGAGAGGGTGGTGTCCCCGTCCACTTCCATCAGGATCCGGCCCACGGGGCTGCGGCTCCTGGCGGGGATGCGGATCAGGTGCTGCTTGGTGTTCAGGCCGTTGGTCTCCTCCGTCATGGGTTCGATGCACAGGAATTCCCGGCCCGGGATGTAGGCCACCATCCAGGGGTAGAAGGGATATTGCCCCAGGATCTGCACCCGGACCGCGTTGCCGTAGTCGATGAGCGCGGAGCGGGTGTAGCCGCTGCCGCTTTCCTCGGACAGGTCGGTGAAATAATGATCCACGTCGTTCCGGTCCGCGCTGCGGAGCTTGGTGAAGTCGAATCTGCCGCCGGCATGGGCGGCCACCGGTTCCGAGCCGATGGGGATCTTGGCCCCGTCCGTCAGCGCCACGGTCTTGGCGGGGATGGTCAGGGCGCAGCGGGCGCGGGACCCCTTCTGCGCGCCCTGTTGGGGGACCAGGGGGGCGTTGAAGAAGGGATGGAACCCCCAGCCGCAATTCTCGAAGGGCTGATCGGATTTGTTGTCCGTGAAGGCATCGATGATCAGCCGGTTGCCCTTCAGGCGGTAGACCGTATGGTCCCGGAAGGCGCCGAACAGGGCCTCCAGGGAGGCGAAGCCCTGGGTGTCGAAGTAACATTGGAGGTACACCCCCTCGGCGTCGGCGCCGAAGGACTCCACGCTCCAGCGCCGGTCCTTGACCATGCCGTGCAGGGCGTTGCCGTTGCCCTCCCGGCTCGTCAGCAGGGTCCCCTGGTTGTCCGTGATCATCAGGTCGCGCACCGCGCCCTTGGCGTCCGTGAACTTGCCGCCTTTGGTCCGGTTGGGCCAGGGCATGAGCTTCCAATTGCCTTCCCCGTGCAGCACCGAATAGGGGATGCCGTTCACCTTGGCGATGAACTTGCCGATGTTGGCGCCCACCTGCCCCACCTGGAGGGAGGTGCCGGCCCGGGTATCCGTGAGCACGTAGGTCCAGTCGGAGCCGCTGGTCCGTTTGAGGACGGTGAAGCCGTCCTGGTTGAATACGAGGCTGTCCGCCGCGCGGGCGGGAACGGCCAGGGAGGCCAGCATCAGGAGCCCGGACGCGCAGGCCGGTTTCACGAGGGTAGGGAACATGCCCCAACATACTGATAAAGGCGTGGAAAAACCATATGAAAAGCGGCTCCGAAACGGCCGGATATGCCGCGACCGCGGGGAATCAGGCCGGAACGGGCTCCTTGTTGTACTTGTTGCGGTAATCGATGGGCGTCATGCCCGTGATCCCCTTGAAAATGGTGCGGAAGGCCTTGGTGTCCGAGTAGCCCACCTCGTACATCACTTCGCTGATGTTCTTCCGGCTGGTCTCGAACCTTTTCTTGGCCGCTTCCATCTTCACGTTCTGGATGTATTCGGAAACCGTGATGCCGGTGGCCTTCTTGAACCGGCGCTCCAGGCTCCTCCGGCCCAGGGCGAACATGCCGGACAGGTTGTCCACGGTGATTTTCCGGTGCGTGTTGCCTTCGACGAACGCCTGCACTTTCTTGACGGCCTCGTCCTGATGGTCCCTCCGCCCCCTGAACATGGTGAAGGACGCCTGGTTATGGCGGTCGATTTCGATCTCGTAGAACTTGGAGGCGTACACCGCCATGTCCCGATCGGTGTACTTCTCCAGCAGGTGCAACAGCAGGTTCCAGAAAGACAGGGCCCCGGCGCTGGAATAGATGCCGTGCTCATCGGTGACGACGGTATCGCAGCGCAGATCCACCTCCGGGAACAGGGCACGGAACTCGTTCTGGTACAGCCAATGGGTCGCGCATTTCCGGCCCTTGACCAGCCCCGTGGCCGCCAGCAGGAATGCGCCCGCGCACAGGCTGGCCACTTCCGCGCCGCCCTTGTACCGCTCGGCGATCCAGGGGAGAAAATCCCGGTTGGCCTCGATCACGGCCCGCATGTCGCCGTTGACCGCGGGGATGACGATCAGATCCGTGCGGAAGTCCTCCGTGATGGCCCGATCGGGGGCGACGGTGAAGAGCGTATCGTAAACCTGGGGGGTCCGGTCCAGGCCCACCAAGTGCATTTGGAATCCGGGAGGCAGCCCCCTTTGCGCCAGGAGTTCATTCGCCAGGCTGAAAAGGACCCGGGGGCCCTGGATGCAGGCCAGGACCGCGGCCCCTCTGGGGACGAGAACGGAGATGTGTTTCATTTCCCTAAGTTAAGACCAAGACCTGTCGCAATCAACCCTCAAGAATGTCGTATTTACCCCCTCAAAACAGGATTTTGCGTCAATATCTTTGTTTCATGGATATTTTCGAAGGGTCGGATTTCGGACGATCGGTGGAGGTGTTCAAAACCGACGTGGAGAACCGGGAATATGCGAAACAACTGCTGGACCGGATACACGGGGCGTTTGCCGGCTATCGGGCGAATTTCGATCTGGAGGATTGCGACCGCATCCTGCGGGTGGAATGCGCGACGGGAGCCGTGCAATCCGCCCACCTGATCCGGATCCTGGAGGATTCCGGCTTCCACGCCGAAGTGCTGACGGACGACTTGTAAGGACCCGCCGGTCCCGGCCGCCCGTGTCCGCACGAATTGTGCGTGCTCCTGATCCTCTCCGGTCCCGTTCTCTCTCGCTTCCGGCCCGTTCCCCTTGCCCGGCGGCCCGGGTTCCCGCGCGATTCTTCGATTGGGAACTGTAATCGAAGCGGTCCAATAGGGTATACTCAAATACTTAAAGGCCGCTTTTCCGGGGACCGGCGAAGGGTCCGGGGATAGGAGCTTTGCGTGAATAGGCTGCTCTGCATGCTTGCCGCCTCGGTCCTGGCCCTGGGCGGTCCCGCCGGCGCGGCCCCTGCCAAGGAATACCAGGTCAAGGCCGCCTTCCTGTTCAACTTCGCCCAATTCGTGGAGTGGCCGAAAACGGCCTTCTCCCGTCCCGAAGATCCGTTCGTAATCGGCGTTCTGGGGCCCGACCCTTTCGGAAGCTACCTGGAAGACGTGGCGCACGGAGAGAAAGTCGGGGGCCGCAAAATCGTCGTCAAGCGGTACGGCAAGGCCGCCGACGCCTTCGGCAGCCAGATCCTCTGGGTCGCGGGGAAGGACATGGCGACCATGATGCAGGACCTCGCCGTTTTGCGGAACAAACCCGTTCTCACGGTCGGCGATGCGGACGGATTCGCCGTGGAGGGCGGCGTGATCCGCTTGGTCATGAAGCAGAACAAGATCCGGTTCCGGATCAACGTGGAAGCGGCCCAGGCGTCGGGCCTTTCCATCAGCGCCAAACTGCTCAGCCTCGCGGACATCGTCGCGCCGGGGAAGGGATAGCCATGCCCCTGAGGAACATGCCCCTGCAGAAAAAGCTGATGACCATCATGCTGCTGACCAGCGGCACGGTGCTGCTCCTCACCTGCGCCGGCTTCTGCGCCTACGAAATCCTCACCTTCCGGCATACGACCGCGCAGCAGCTTTCCACCGTCGCCCGCATCGTCGCCACCAACAGCACCGCCGTGCTGGCCTTCGACGATCAGCGGGGAGCCGGGGAAATCCTTTCCGCCCTCAAGGCCGAGCCCAACATCGTCGCGGCCGGCCTGTACGGCGCGAACGGGGAGCTGTTCGCGTTCTATCCGGAAAGCCTGCCCCGCGGGAAGTTCCCCGCCGCGCCGGGGGAGGAAGGCTTCCGCTTCGAGAAGAGTTATCTGTCCGGGTTCCAGACCGTGGCCCAGGGGAGCCGGCGCCTGGGCACCTTGTACGTGCGCTCGGACCTGCGCGCCATCGCCGAGCGCGTCCGCCTGTATTTCACCGTGGCCGGCCTGGTGGCCGGAGTGGCCTTCCTCACCGCTTTCTTCCTGTCCAAGACCCTGCAGCGCCAGATCTCCGATCCCATCCTGTCGCTGGCGGGGACCGCCCATGCGATTTCCGAGCGCCGGGACTATTCCGTGCGCGCCCGCAAGGAGGGAGGGGCCGAGGTCGGCCACCTGACCGACGCGTTCAACCACATGCTCAACCACATCCAGGACCAGTTGACCCGCATGGAACTGCTCAACCGGATCACCAGCGCCATCGGCGAACGGCAGGACCTCCCCAGCATCTTCCAGGTGATGGTGCGCACCCTGGAAGACAGCTTCTCCGTGGATTTCGGATGCGTCTGCCTGTACGAAACCCTTCCCGAGCGGCTTTTGGTGATGAGTGTGGGCGTGAAGAGCGGAACCATCGCCCTGGAAAAGGGCATGGCCCTGCCCATCGATCAGAACGGCTTGTCCCGCTGCATCAAGGGCCACCTGGTCTACGAGCCCGACATCTCGCGGGTGGATTTCCCCTTCCCGCGCCGCCTGGCGGCGGGCGGCCTGGGCTCCCTGGTCCTCTCGCCGCTGCTGGTGGAAGGCAAGGTCTTCGGGGTCCTGATCGTGGGGCGCAAGCAGGCGGAGGGCTTCAGCAGCCTCGATTGCGAGTTCGTGCGCCAGCTGAGCGATCACTCCGCCCTGGCGGCGAACCAGGCCAACCTCCACACCGCGCTGCAGCAGGCCTACGACGACCTCCAGCAATCCCAGCAGACCATCCTCCAGCAGGAGCGCCTGCGGGCCCTGGGGCAGATGGCGAGCGGCATCGCCCACGACATCAACAACGCCATCTCGCCCGTCTCCCTGTACACCGAGTCCCTGCTGGACAATGAACCGGACCTGAGCCCCCGGGCCCGCAATTACCTCCAGACCATCTCCAACGCCATCGAGGACGTTGCCGCGACGGTCTCGCGCATGCGCGAGTTCTACCGCCAGCACGAAGCGCAGATGATGCTGGCGCCGGTGGATCTCAACCGCGCCCTGCAGCAGGTGATCGATCTCACCCGCGCGCGCTGGCACGACATCCCGCAGCAGCGCGGCATCGTGATCCGCATCCTGCTGGAACTGTCGTCCGCGCCGGCCCTGGTGGCGGGCGTGGAAGGGGAGATCCGCGAGGCCTTCACCAACCTGTTCCTGAACGCCTTCGACGCCATGCCGGAAGGCGGGACCCTGACGCTCCGGACCCGGATCCGGCCGGGCGGGCGGGTGCAGGCGGAAGTGATCGACACGGGGATAGGCATGGACGAGGAGACCCGCCGCCGCTGCCTGGAGCCGTTCTATACCACCAAGGGCGAACGCGGCACGGGCCTGGGGTTGGCGATGGTGTACGGGGTGGCGCAGCGCCACAATGCGGACGTGGAGCTGGAGAGCGCCCCGGGCTCCGGGACCACGATGCGCCTGGTGTTCCCTGCGCCGGCCTTCGCCCAGGGGGAGGACCGGCCCGTCCTGCGCATCGCGCCTCCCACGCCCCTGCGCCTGCTGGTGGTGGACGACGATCCCCTGCTGCTGAAATCCTTGAACGACATCCTGACCGGGGAAGGCCATGACGTGACCGTCGCCAACGGAGGGCAGCCCGGCATCGATGCCTTCACGGCCGCGTTCGCCGCCGGCAAGCCGTTCGACGCGGTCATTTCGGACCTGGGCATGCCTTACGTGGACGGCCGCAAGGTGGCTACCGCCATCAAAAGCGTCTCGCCCTCCACCCCGGTGATCCTCCTGACCGGCTGGGGCCAGCGGCTGCTTTCCGAAGGGGACATCCCTCCCAACGTGGACTTGCTGCTCAGCAAACCGCCCAAGATAGGGCAACTGCGGGAAGCGCTGGCGAAACACTTTCCTCCCAAGGCAGGCAAAGGCCCATGATGAAGAAACCGCCCCCGAGGCTCCTCATCGTCGACGACGAAGCGCCCCAATTGCAAGCCTTGTGCCATACCCTGCAGGACGAGGGGTTCGAAGTGCACGGCTTCAGCTCCCCGGAGGAGGCCCTCGGCGCCTTGCAAACCCGCTATTTCGATCTCCTCCTCACCGATCTGAGGATGCCGGGCATGGACGGCATGAGCCTGCTGCGTTCGGCCCTGCGCCTGGACGCCGATCTGGTGGTCATCATCATGACCGGGCACGGCACCATCGACTCCGCGGTGCAGGCCATGAAGGACGGCGCCCTCGATTTCATCCTGAAGCCGTTCAAGCTCAAGGCCATCGCGCCCATCCTGGACCGGGCCCTGTCGGTCCGCAAGCTGCGGACGGAGAACAAGGCCCTGGCCAAGCACGTCGCCGAACGCACCGCCGAACTCGAAGCCGCCAACAATGAGCTGGAGGCCTTCTCCTATTCGGTCTCCCACGATCTGCGCGCGCCCTTGCGGCACATGAACGGGTTCGTGAAACTCCTCTTCGACAAATTCTCCGCGGAGATCCCCGCGGACGCCGGGCGTTATCTCAATACCATCGCCGAAAGCGCCCAGCGGATGGAACGGCTCATCGACGACCTGCTGCGCCTCTCGCGCGTGGGCCGGGCGCCGCTCCTGCAAACGCCCGTGGACCTGCACGGCCAGGCATGCCAGGTGCTGGAAGAGCTGATCCGCGACGCCCCGGGCCGCAAGATCGATCTCCAGGTGGGCGATCTGCCCCTGTGCCTGGGCGACCCGGCCCTGCTCCGGCAGGTGCTGGTCAACCTCCTGTCCAACGCCTTCAAGTTCACGGGGAAAAAGGAGGCGGCCAGGATCGAAATCGGCTACCGGAGCGACGGGGAACCGCCGTGCTATTTCGTCCGGGACAACGGGGCCGGGTTCGAGATGGAATACGCCCAGGACATTTTCGGCGTCTTCAAGCGGCTGCACAGCCCGTCGGAATTCGAGGGCACGGGGGTGGGCCTGTCCATCGTCCAGCGGATCATCCGGCGCCATGGCGGCAACATCTGGGCCGAGGCGGCCAAGGACCAGGGCGCCACCTTCTACTTCACCTTGCCCGCGGCCGGGGTCTGAAAAAACCGGAATCTCCGTTTCATTCCGGTGAACGTGTCGCAATCGGCCCTCCATATTGCCGCATTCGCACCTCGCAGGATTTATTTTGGATCCGTATCTTTGAGGAATCACCCCCAGAACGGAGTCTCCATGGCCACGATCAATCCCTATCTCAGCTTCGACGGCACCTGCAAGCAGGCGTTCGACTTCTACAAGTCCGTATTCGGCGGCGAGTTCGCCACGCTGATGAAATTCGGCGAGGTGCCCAAGGAATTCCAGCCGCCCGGACAGACGCCCGCCGAGGGCGAGAAACTCATGCACGTGGCCCTCCCCATCGGGAAAACCGCCATGCTCATGGGCAGCGATCGGCCCGGGGCCTTCGGGCCGGGCAAGAAGGGCGACATGTTCAACGTGGCCATCGCCGCGGAAAGCAAAGCGGAAGCCGAAAAGCTGTTCAACGGCCTCTCCGCCGGCGGCCAGGTGACCATGCCCATGAGCGACGCCTTCTGGGGCGCTTATTTCGGCATGTTCACCGACAAATTCGGCGTGCAATGGATGGTGAACTTCGACCCCAAGGCGCCCGGCCGCTGAGGCCCGACCGGACAAGAACCAGGAGAATGCCATGCGATTCATGATGCTGATGTACCCCGACAAGAGCGCCGAGCAAGGCGTGATGCCCAACGAAGCCCTCATCAACGCGATGATGAAGTACAACGAGGAGCTGCTCAAGGCGGGCGTGCTGCTGTCCCTGGACGGCCTGCATCCCTCCTCCAAGGGCGCGCGCATCCGCTTCAGCGACAAGACCCCCGATAAGCGCGCCGTCGTGGACGGGCCGTTCACGGAGTCCAAGGAGCTGATCGGCGGCTACTGGATCCTGCAGGTCAAGTCCAAGGCCGAGGCGGTGGAATGGGCCAAGCGCGTGCCCGCCCCGGCCGGCGCGGGCGAGGGCATGATCGAGCTGCGCCAGATCTTCGAACCCTCGGACTTCGGCGCGGAGGTGGGGGAACGGGAAGCCAGATTCATCGAGGGCATGGCCGATAACGCCAAACGCTGAGACCCATCGCGCCATCGAGGCGGTGTGGCGGATCGAATCCGCCAAGGTCATCGCCGCCCTGGCGCGGTTCGTCAGGGACGTAGGCCTGGCCGAAGAGCTGGCTCAGGACGCGCTCGTCGCCGCGCTGGAGGCCTGGCCCGCCGGCGGCATCCCGGACAAGCCGGGCGCCTGGCTGACGCAAAGCGCCAAGCATGCGGCCATCGACCTCTGGCGCCGCGGCAAGCTCCTGGAACGCAAGCACGAGGAACTGGCCCATGAGCTCGAGGCCCGGCAGGAATCCGCCGTGCTGGAACTCGAGAACGCGGTCGACAACCCCGTGGGCGACGATCTCCTGAGCCTCGTCTTCACCTCCTGCCATCCGGTCCTTTCCCCGGAGGCGCGCGTGGCCCTGACCCTGCGCCTCCTGGGCGGCCTGACCACCGAGGAGATAGCCCGGGCCTTCCTGGTGCCGGAACCCACCGTGGCCCAGCGCATCGTGCGCGCCAAGCGTACTCTCACCGAGGCGCGCGTTCCCTTCGAGGTCCCGCGCGGCGCCGATCTCGCCGCCCGCCTGGGATCGGTGCTGGAAGTCCTCTATCTCATCTTCAACGAAGGCTATGCCGCCACCGCCGGAGGCGATTGGATGCGCCCGGCCCTGTGCGAGGACGCGCTCCGCATGGTCCGCATCCTGGCCGAGCTGGCGCCCGGGGAATCCGAAGTCCACGGCCTGGCCGCCCTGATGGAAATCCAGGCATCCCGCTCCGGCGCGCGCACCGGCCCCACGGGCCGTCCCATCCTGCTCCTCGATCAGAACCGCGTGCTCTGGGACCGGGTGCTCATCCGGCGCGGCCTGGCCGCCCTGGAACGCGCCGAAAGCCTGGGCGGTCCCCTGGGGCCTTACGCCCTGCAGGCCTCCATCGCCGCGTGCCATGCCCGGGCCACGGCCGCGGCGGACACCGATTGGACCCAGATCGCGGCCCTGTACGACGCCCTGTCCCAGGTGGCCCCCTCGCCCGTGGTGGAATTGAACCGCGCGGTCGCCGTCTCCATGGCCTTCGGCCCGCAGGCGGGGCTGGAGGTGTTGGATACCCTCCTGTCCGAGCCCTCTCTCAAGGGCTACCACCTTCTGCCCGCCGTGCGCGGCGAATTCCTGGCCAAATTGGGCCGCTGGGCCGAGGCCCGCCAGGAACTGGAACGCGCCGCGTCCCTGGCCCAGAACGAGCAGGAACGCAAATTGTTATCGGAACGGGCCGAAGCCTGCGTGCATGCCTCGCTCTGGTCCTCCTGGAAAGGGAAATCGCCGTGACGGACGCCCGGGTGGAACGCGATCAAGATCGTCCATCCGGGATTCGGGCAGGTTTCTGCCCCAGCATCCCCATCAGCAGGCATCCCGCCGCCGCGCACATCCCGTACAGGGCGAAGGCGGAGGGCTCGGGAACCGAGGCGATGGCCACCGGCGCCAGCACCCGCACCTGTTTCTGCGTGCCCGCCAAATCGTCGAAGAAGAGGGTGGCGAAGGTCTCCGCCGGCGGGACGCTGGAAAGCGTGGCCGGGATGGCGAAATCGAATCCCGGCTCCAGGCGCGGCTTCAAGTCCCACAGGCCCGGGATCAGGATGCCGGAGATGTCGAAGGTGCTGAGATCGGAATTCCGCACCGCGTATTCATAACTCCAAAGCCCCGGCGACACCTGGCGGGTGAGATCGAAGAAATTGAAATCGTACAGGAAGGGATTGGACGTGAAGGCGTACTCCACCGTGGCCCGCACGTCCGCCTCGTCGCCGGTTTTGGGCCCGGGGGAGGAGATCAGGCCCGTGGCCATGTCGTATTCCAAGCCCAGGGTCAGGGAGGGCACGCGCATCTGGAGCAGGATCTCCGAAGCGCTCAAAGGCGACGCGGCCAGGGACATCCCTGCCAGAATGACGAATCTCTTGAAAACGGGAAAGCGGAAACGGGCTGAAAAAGCCGAAAGGGCCGTCACAGGCTTCATACCGGACCTCCACACTTTATTGAACGCGGTTTGCGCAGGAGAGATCAATCAAATCGGATCGGGAGGGGGGCGCAACAGAAATCACATGACAAAAAAACGCCTCCCCGGGGAGGGAGGCGCCGTGGGGGCATGCCGGCTGGACCGGAAGCCTGGTCGGGCGGACCAGAAGCTGGTCCGGCTTACTTGGCTTTGGCGGGAGCGGCGGTCGACGGAGCGGCGGCGGGAGCGGCCTCTTCCACCGGAGCGGCGGCGGCCTGCTGGGTCGCGGCCTGCTCGGCCTTGATCTCCGCGGCGCGGGATTCCGAAACCTGCTTCAACGCGGCCAGGCCCTTCTCGAAATAGGGGCCGACCATCTTGTCGGACATCAGGCTCATCCAGCGCTTGGCGGGGTTCATGCCGGCATCGCTGGCCATCACTTCGGTCACCTTCACGCCCTCGCCCTCGGGGACGAACGTCCAAAAGGCCTTGGCCTTGCCCATGGCGCCGAAGTCCAGGCCGATGTTGATGGAAGAGGAGGGAAGCGATTCTTCGATGGTCATGGTGCCGTTGCCCATGTCCTTGGAGGTCCACATGGACTGGGCGCCCTTGCCCTCGGTCACGGGGCCGTAGGTGAGCTTCATGGTGGGATCCTTCCAGGGGGACCACGCCTCGTTCTTCTTCAGGTCGTTCACCTGATCGAAGATCACGTCGGCCGGCGCCGCGATGACCACGGACCTTTCCACCTTGGATTCGCGCGGAATGGCGACCAGGCCGATGACGGCCATGAGCACGACGAGGGCGACCACGCCGAGAATGATATTCTTAAGAATCTTCATCAGAACCTCCTTTGGGAGCCGAAAAGGTAGTAATAGGCCCGAGCCCCCTCCATGCACCCCCTGCCAATCCGACAGTCCCTTTTGCCAAATTGACCGGATCGGGAGATCCCGTCCCGATTTCCCCCCCTCGATCCGGCGCCAAGGACCGGGGAAACCATTGGCGTATCCCTTGCTTTCCATACCCGGAAACGAGAAAGGGAACCCATGATGCAGACCGAATCCCAAAATACCCTACGCGCATGGATCCGCACCCGGCCCTTGGCCATCGGTGTCTTGGAATCCCTGGCCGGGCATCGGTTCTGGGAGTGCCTGGACCTGCCGCTGGAGCGCGCCTGCGCGGAACTCAAGATAGACGGGAGCCGGTTGCAGGAGCGGCTCGCCGCATTGCCCACGCCTTCGGCATCCCGTGATTGGGGCGCCGCCCCCGTCCATCAACTGGTGGATTTCCTCACCGCCAACCACCGGGATTTCAGGAACCGCGACCTGCCTCGCATAGCGAGGCTGTTCGAGTTGATCCGCCTGGAATTCCCCGCCGCACCCGCCGCCATCGACGGCCTGGCCTCGGAGTTCGCGCGCTTCCGCCAGGAGCTGGCCTGGCACATGGACGAGGAGGAGGAGTTCCTCTTCCCCAAAATACTCCGTACCGAGGCCGGCTTGCATCATCCCGAGCTCTATCCGGAGATCTTCAAGGGCTCCGTGTCCATGTTCCCCAGGATCCTGTGGCATGCGCCCGAGGACGCTTTCCGGGACATCCTGGCGCACTTGAACTCCGAGTTCAAGCGCTTGATAAACGGGTTGCACCAACTCCCCGTCGTCCGGGAAATCCTCTCCGTGCTGAACGAATTCGAAGGCAGGCTCAAAACGCACGCTTACCTGGAAACGGAAGTCCTCGCATCCCGCGCGGAGGCGATGGAAGCGGAGTCCGCGCGCCGCTGCGCCAAGCGCGGGCAGGAGATCCCCTGATCCCTATTTCGCATCCTCGGTGATTTCCGGGAGTAGGGAGATGAAGCGGCCCAGGATGAGGATGGTGAACAGGAAGCCGATGAAGCCTTGGAACAGGGTTGCCGACGCAAAGATCATGCCCGGACGGGCCTTCAGCCCGGAGTCGGCTTGAGGTGTCACAGCACTAGTGTCCACGTGGGTGGAAAAAGGTTACGGGGGACGGAATTTTTTACGGTGGATGTACGGTTTGTGCGTATCTATTTCCTCCTTGATTCCAATGACAAGGATTAATGGGTTGGATTTTGTGACGTCCATCACCAGGAGCTGAGACATGAAGGCGATTACCGGGTTTTTGATCGGGTTGTTGGTTTCGGTTTCCCTTGCGGCTTCGAGCCTGACGGTGGCCTTCAATTTGAAAAGTCTCAAGTACCATTATCTGAGTTGCTCGGCGGCGAAGCGGTGTACGAAGAATTGCGTGGAGATGGGTTTGGCGGAGGCGATTAGGAGGGGCGGGGTGGCGTGTTTGATTTGTGAGCCGCCGGTGAGGGTGGAGGGGGAGTAGAGGGGTTAAGTATGCAGACCAGCCCGAATCGGCAGCGGAAATCCCTTGCGGCTGCGGCGGATTAGAACAGGGCGTAGATGAAAGGCGCGATCACGCCCGATTGCCCCGCGATGATGAGCAAGCCCATCAGCAGCAGCATGACGATGATGGGGGTGAGCCACCAGGCCTTGCTCTCCTTGAGGAATTGCCAGACGTCCCCTGCGAAACTGCGATTCTTGCCCATCGATTCCTCCGTCAGTCCGTGGCCGCGGACTCGCTGTCCCAGATATCCTTCGGATTGTCGGCCCGCCGCACCAGGTATCCGCCGATGAAAAGGCAATCGATCCCGGTCCCCATCATGCACCGGTAGGCGTCCCCGGGCGTGCACACGATGGGCTCGCCGCGGATGTTGAAGGACGTGTTCACCAGCATGGGTATCCCCGAAAGCGTTCCGAACCGCTTGATCAAGTCATAATATAGCGGATTCGCCGCGCGCCGCACGGTCTGCAGGCGCCCGGTCCCGTCCACGTGGGTCACGGCGGGCAGGCGCGGGCGCCATTCCTCCCGCACGGGGTAGACCATGAGCATGAAATCCGCCGGCAGGGGCGGGGGGGAATCGCAGCGGAAGAAGGTTTCCGCGTCCTCGGCGCATACCGAGGGGGCGAAGGGCCGGAAGGCCTCCCGGTGCTTGACCTTTTCGTTGAGGATGGCCTGCATGTCCGGGCGGCCGGGATCGGCCAGGATGCTGCGCGCGCCCAGGGCCCGGGGACCCCATTCCATGCGGCCCTGGAACCACCCGACCACCTCGCCCGCGTGCAACCGGCGCGCGGCTTCCCCGATCAGGGCGGCCTCGGAGGGGAACCGCGTATAGCGGATGCCCCCTTGGTCCAGGAATTTCCCGATGGCCGCGTCGGAGAATTCCGGCCCCAGGTAGGCATGGTCCAGGCGGTAGGCGCGCGGCCGGCCCAGCACGGCGCTGTGGGCGAACAGGGCCGCCCCCATGCTGCTGCCCGCGTCGCCGGCATTGGGCTGGATCCACACGTTCTCGAAGCCCGTCCCGGAAAGGATGCGGCCGTTGCATACGCTGTTCAAGGCCACGCCGCCCGACAGCGCCACGTTGGGGCAGCCGGTCACCTTATGCGCGTGGCGCAAGATGGCGAGCACCACGTCCTCGGTGATCATCTGCACGGCGGCGGCCACGTCCCGGTGGCGGGGGAGCAATGCCTCTTCCGGCCTGCGCACGGGTCCTCCCAGCAGGCGGCACAAGCGCTCGGCGGGCATGCGGTCCGAATGCTGGAAGACGAAATGGCCCATGTCCAGCCGGAAACTACCGTCCTCCCTGACGTCGATCACCTGCTTGAGCTTGGCATAGCAAGGATTGGCCGCCCGGTCCATGCGTCCATAGGGGCTCAGTCCCATCACCTTGTATTCGGAATTGTTCACCGAGAAGCCGAGATAGGCCGTGACGGCGGAATAGAGCAGGCCCAGGGAATGGGGGAAGCGGATGTCCTGGTACAGCTCCACGGAACCGCCCCGGCCCATGCCGTAGGCCGTGGTGGTCCATTCGCCCACGCCGTCCACGGTCACGATGGCCGCCTCCGGAAAGGGGCCCGGCAGGAAGGCCCCCGCGGCATGGGAGAGATGGTGGTCCACGTAGATCACGTCCCCGCGGTAACCCAGGCGTTTCCGGATCACGGAACGTACGCGGATCTTCTCCGACAACCATTGGGGCATGGCCATGTGGAAGGTCTTGAAGCTGCGCGGGAAGTTGTCCAGGTGCTGCCTCAGGATGCGCTCGAATTTCAGGAACGGCTTTTCATAGAAGGCGACGTGATCGACCTGATCGATGCCGATGCCCTGGCTTTCCAGGCACCAGCGGACGGCGGACAGGGGAAAGGAGGCGTCGTGCTTGCGGCGGGAGAACCGCTCCTCTTCGGCCGCGGCCACCGCCACGCCGTCCTTCAGCAAGGTGGCGGCGGCATCGTGGTAGTGGCAGCTGATCCCCAGGATGTACATGCGGTCAGGTCCCGGCCGGGTGGACGGGGAAGCCGCGGGGAGCGGGATTCTCAGAAGGGCCGGTAATAGGCATCCGCCTCCCGCTTGCCCAGGTTGAGATCCCGCCAATAGCTGCCGGCGGGACCGGCGGAGGATGCCGGGTCCGGCGCCCGGCGGCGTCCGCGGCGGAGGAAGAGAGACGTGATGCCGATGCCCAGGAAATAGGCCGCGGACAGGAAGACGAAGTTGTTGCAAGCGGCGGTGCCGTGGAAAAAGGCCCGCACTCCCTGCAACCATGCGCGCCTCAGGCGGCGGAGGGACCCGCCGGTTTCCCCCTTTTCCGGGGCGGGGGCCTGGCAGAGCCAGTGCCGTACCAGGTGGCCCGCGCCGCTCAGGAGGATCGCGGCGATCGCGTAGGGCAGCAGGTTGGAAAAGCCGGGTCCGAGCCCCATCGGCCGCGTGGCCAGCGCCAGCAGCGCGGCGAAAACGGCCCATCCGGACGCAAATCCCGCCGCCCGCGCGGCGGCGGAGATCGAAAACCACGGTGCCATACCCTGAAGTATATGCAGGACCGGGCCTCCCTGGCAAATCCGTCCGCACCGCCTGGCGCGGGCTTCCGCGCCGCC
>DATENA010000280.1:0-58480 GCA_035275285.1 Fibrobacteria bacterium
CATCGGCGCGGCCGGACACGGCATCGCTCCCTCCCGGGCCGGCGGGCGCGCGGACCGGAGAGGTTCCGGGTTCCGATCGGATCTCCGCCGCCGCCGGGGATTCCGCCGGTTCGGCGGACGCGGCCATCCTGGTCCTGAAAAGCTCGCCCCCCTTCGCGGAGGCTTACGTGGACGGACGGTTCGTGGGGATCACGCCGGTGCGGGTGGAACCGCTTTCCGCGGGCCGGCACCGGGTGGTGCTCAGGGCCAAGCTCGTTCCCGCCTTCGACACCCTGCTGGCCCTGCGACCGGGCGCGCAGGGATACAAATTCCGCATGGAAGGGGTGCCTTTACGGCTGGCGGTCACGCCGGAAGAAGCGCCTTGAAGCCTTTTTCCAACCGATCCAGCGCCGCGTCCAGGGTTTCCAGGCCATTGGCGAAGGAGATCCGCATGAAGCCTTCCTGTCCGAAGCTGCTGCCGGGCACGGTGGCCAGCAACTGGGCCTCCAGGAAATATTCGCAAATGTCCATGGACGTGGCCATGGCCTTTCCGCGGTGGGTTTTCCCGAAGTACGCTTCCAGGTTGAAGAACGCGTAGAAAGCGCCCTGGGGCGGGAAGACCTGCAGGCCGGGGATGCCCGCCAAGCGCCGCAGGGCCAGGGCGCGGCATTCGGCGAGATGGGCTCGCATGGTTTCCGGGAACGTCCCGTCCGCTTGCAAGGCCGCCAGGGCGGCGTATTGGGAGGCGTTGGCGGGATGGTGGGTGCCGTGGCTCTGGATGGCGCCGATGGCGGCGGACAGGGCCGGAGGCGCTCCCGTATAGCCGATGCGCCAACCCGTCATGGCATAGGCTTTGGACATGCCGTTGATGGTGACGGTGCGCGCGAAAATGTCCGGCCCCAGGCTCGCGATGCTCACGTGGCGGTGGCCGTCATAGACGATGTACTCGTAGATCTCGTCGGAGAGGCAGTACAGGTCGTGCTTCACCGCCACGGCCGCGAGCGCGCGCAATTCGGCTTCCGCGTAGACGGCCCCGGTGGGATTCCCGGGGGAATTCAGGATCAGGAGCTTCGATCGGGGCGTAACGGCCTTTTCCAGGTCCCGGGCCGCGAGCTTGAAGCCCGAAGCCATGTCCGTGGGCAAGGGGACGGGCGTGCCGCCCAGGAAGCGCACCAGCTCCGGGTAGGTCACCCAGCACGGAGTGGGGATGAGGACCTCGTCGCCTTCCTCCACCAGGGCCAGCAGGGCGTTGAACACGCAATGCTTGGCGCCGCCGGAGATGACGATGTCCGGCGGGGGATAGGCGAGGCCGTTGTCCCGGGCGAATTTCCGGCTCACCGCCTCCTTCAATTCCGGCAGCCCCGTGACCTGGGAGTATTTGGTGCGGCCCGCGCGGATGGACTCGATGGCCGCCAGCTTGGCATGGTCCGGCGTGTCCAGGTCCGGTTCGCCCGCGCCCAGGCTGAGCACGTCCTTGCCCTCGGCCTTGAGCCGCTTGTACTTGGCGTCTATGGCCACGGTCTGGGACGTGGAAATGCGCCCCGTGCGCGCTGCGAGGGATTTCATGGCCGGGCGCCGATCATGCGTCCGTGACGCAGCCTTCGGAGGCGGTGCTCACGGTCTTGATGTATTTGTACAAGGTCCCTTGGGTGATCTTGTACGGGGGCGCCTTCCAGCCCTTGAAGCGGGAGGCGATCTCCGCCTCGGTCAGGTCCGCGTCCAGGGTGTTTTTATCGGCGTCGATGGTGACGACGTCCCCGTCCTCGAGCACCGCCAGGAGCCCGCCCGTCTGCGCCTCGGGAGTGATGTGCCCCACCACGAAGCCGTGGGTGCCTCCGGAGAAGCGCCCGTCGGTGATGAGGGCGACGCTCTTGCCGAGCCCGGCTCCCATGATGGCGGAGGTCACGGTCAGCATTTCGCTCATGCCGGGACCGCCCTTGGGGCCTTCGTAGCGGATGACCACCACGTCCCCGGCCTTGATCTCCTTGCGCTCCAGCGCGCGCAGGCAATCCTCTTCCGAGTCATAGCACTTGGCCGGGCCGGTGAAGGACAGGCCTTCCTTGCCGGTGATCTTGGCAACGGCGCCTTCCTTGGCCAGGTTGCCGTACAGGATGCGGATGTGCCCGCTTTTCTTGAGGGGTTCGGAGACGGGGAAGATGATCTTCTGGCCTTCCTTCAAGCCGGGCAGGTCGGCCACGTTCTCGGCCAGGGTCTTGCCGGTCACGGTCATGCAATTGCCGTCGATGAGGCCTTCCTTGATCAAGAGCTTGGTCACCGCGGGCACGCCGCCCACGCCGTGCAGGTCTTCCATGACGTATTTGCCGCTCGGCTTCAGATCCGCCAGGTAGGGGCGCTTGTCGCTGATGCGCTGGAAATCGTCGATGGTCAGGGGCACGTGGGCCGCCTTGGCCATGGCGATGAGATGCAGCACCGCGTTCGTCGAACCGCCCAGGGCGATGACCATGGTGACGGCGTTCTCGAAGGCTTGCCGCGTCATGATGTCCCGGGGCTTGAGGTCCAGCTCCAGCAGGCGCTTGACGGCTTTGCCCACGTTCAGGCATTCGCGGAATTTCTCGTCGCTCACGGCGGGGGAGGAAGAGTCGTAGGGGAGGGACATTCCCAGGGTCTCGATGGCCGATGCCATCGTGTTGGCCGTGTACATGCCGCCGCAGGCGCCCTGCCCGGGACAGGCCCTCTGCACCACCTCGTTCATGCCGGCCTCGTCCACGTCGCCGTTGAGGAACTTCCCGTACGCTTCGAAGGCGGAGACCACGTCCAGCTTGCGGCCGTCGTGATAGCCCGGCAGGATGGTGCCGCCGTAGACCATGATGCTCGGCCTGTTGAAGCGCGCCATGGCCATGAGGGATCCGGGCATGTTCTTGTCGCAGCCCATCACGGAGATGTTGGCGTCGTACCACATGGCGCAGGTGACGGTTTCGATGGAATCGGCGATCAGGTCCCGGGACTGGAGGGAATAGTTCATGCCTTCCGTGCCCATGGAAATGCCGTCGCTCACCCCGAGGGTGTTGAAAATGAGGCCGACCAGGCCTTCTTCGTTGACGCCCTTCTTGATGTGGGCGGCCAGCTCGTTGAGGTGCATGTTGCACGGGTTGCCGTCGTAACCGGCGCTGGCGATGCCCACCTGGGGTTTGGCCATGTCCGCGTCGGTGAGCCCGATGGCGTGGAGCATGGCCTTGGAGCCGGGTTGGGAAATGGTTTGCGTCAGGCGGGAGGAATACTTGTTCAACTTGTTCATGGATCCTCTGGAGGCTGTGCTTCGTCAGGGGTTAGGGATTGGGGGTCGGGGATTCGGTCTCTTCATCCTCGAACCCGTGTTTTTCCAAAACTAATAAACCCCGGGGGAAATGCCTCGTCCCGGCGGTCCCTGCCTGGTCTCAACGCCTGGAAATGACCAGTCTCAGCCCCGACCGGGCCAGGATGGGATCCCATTCCGATTGGATTTTCATGTATTCCTCGGGGGTGGCGACGAAGGGATCGATGCGCCAATTCTGCTTGATGACGATGGACTCGGGGGTTCCCTGGTTGATGGAAAGCAGCCAATGCAGGTAATGCTCGGACAGCTCCCGGTCCAGGTTGAGGGACTTCCAGCCGTACCCACGCGGGATCTCGTACACCCATTGGGAATTGATCTGGATCTCGTGGGGGAAATAGACCGGGGCCTTGCGGGAGGAAGCGCGCGGGAACCGCAGGAAACTGAGCTCCAGCTTGGGGAAATGCTCGAATTCCCGCAGGGCGGCGTGGAAGGGGAATTTGGCCCGGTAGCGGAAGACCATGATCAGGGGCAGGTCCGGATCGCTCTCGTTCAGCACCCGGAAGCGTTCGTCCGCGAAGGCGGGATAGCTCTGGGCCAGCCAGCTCAGGAGGTTCTCGTACTTGGTGCCGGGGTTCCAGGCGCGCATGTGCGCCCGGAACTCCGAGGCCACCTTGCCCGTGAGGACCAGGCTGTCCGAGCCGGAAGCGGTCTGCGCCGGGTCCACCTTGAGGTCGTGGAACACCTGCACGCGGTGCTCGCCGGCGCTGTCCAGCTCCGGGATGGTGGCCATGCGGGAGTTCTCATCGTCCACGATCAGGACGTTCTTCCCCTCCAGGGCCAGGGGCGCCCGGCGGAAGGCATAGGACTTTTCCGTCGGGTCCAGGAAATATTGCGGCATGCCTTTCTGGGCCGGCACGTTCACGATCATGTGGTTGAACTGGTGGATGCTCGGCTGATCGAGATCGCCGGCATGGTTGAGGCTCACCAGGCAGATATGGGCCTCGATGTCGCGGGCCCTGAGCAATTGCATGAGCAGGAAGGCGTGGCCCTTGCAGTCCGAGTAGCCGTTGGTCAATACCGTTTCGCACCGGTCCGGCACCAGGGCGTTCAGGCTGAATTCGTAATTGTTGTAGCGGATGGAATCGCGCACCAGGCGGAACAGGGTCTGCACCGGGTTGACGCCGCGGTTCTTCTCGACCGCTTCCTGCGCGCGCTCCCGCACGGGGACGGGCACGGAGTCGAAGTCGATCCCGGACTTCGCCAGGAACCGCTGGTAGTTGCGGCCCACCTCGCGCCAGGTGATGAAGGGCGTGGCCGAAAAGCCCGTGCCCACCTCGTCATTGTTGGGGCGGAAGTTCTCTTCGAAAGGGGGCGTGGGCTCGCCCATGCGGATCAGCAGGCGGTCCGGCAGGCTGTCGATCCTGGCCTCCCCGAAGGCGCTGACCAGCAAATGCCTGGGCGGGTGGAGGATTTCGAAGGAACAATCGAGCACGGGAAAGGGGAAGGCGTGATCGTAGCGGAGGTAGGGGAATTCCGGGACCGGAAGCTGGGCCTCTTCGGTGGTGACGGTTTCCAGGTATTGCACCCCGGGCCGGGTCTTGAGGGGCAGGTGGACCAGGAGGTTTTCCGGATGCAGGGTGGTGTTGTGGCTTTTGGTCACGTAGAACTCGCCGACCTTCTCGTCCTCCATCACCTTGCCGTTTCCGTCGTAGAGGCGGAAGGTGTTCACGTAGAAACGGGAATAGCCCGGATTGAGTTCATAGGTGAGCTCCGAGAGCCGGAAGAGTTTCTTGGCGTCCCGGATGTGGAAGAACTGGTGGCGGGTCTTCTTCCAGCGGGTCTTGGGCGCCCAGGAATACACGATATCCTGGGTGAGGAGGGTGATGGGATACTGGGCCGCCAGCTTGAGGTTTTCCGGTTGCTGCAACAGGGCCTTGGCCGCCGCCAGGCTTCCCTTGGTCTTGAGGGGCGCGATGGGGGTGCGGAGGATCTGGTTGCTGCGGTTGCCCACCAGGGCGGCCACCTGGGTGGCCAATTGCTGCGCCTCCCGGTTGCCCGGATCCAGCTCCAGGGACGACCTGGCCGATTGTCCGGCCAGGCGGTAGAGCTTGAGGTTGAACTCGCAAAGACCCTTGAAGAGGAAATTGTTGGAAGTGGCGGGAAACCCGTCTCCCAGGCCGCGGGCGTAGTCCAGGGCGCCTTCATAGTCCTTCAGCCCGGTCAGGGCGCGCAGGTAATATTCCACGGACTTGGGGCTGGGCACGGTGTCCGCATGGGCCTGCACCAGGACCTGGCGGGCGTTCTCATACTCTTCCAGGCCCAGATAGGTGGACGCCAGGTAGACGGAAAGGCGGAAGGTGGGCTTTTCGCCATAGCGGCGGAGCAGGACGTTTTTGGAATGCACCCGTTCGCCCAACCCCCACAGGGCATCGGAGAGGTTGATGAGCCATTCGGTGTTTTCCGGATCCAGTTCCAGCGCCTTCAGCGCCCATTCCTTGGCCTCCTGGTACCGGCCCAGTTCCTCGAACATGGAACCCATGATCCCCGCCAGCTCCCCGGAGGTGGTCAAGAGCCGGGGATGCCGGGACAGGAAGTCCAGGCCGGCCAGGGTTTCCTTGCGCACCTGGAACATGGCGGCGCAATTCACCAGATAGGCGGCGTTGGCCGTGTCCAGTTCCAGGGCGGTCTGGAAATGCTTCAGGGCGGCCAGCCAACCGGAATCCTCCACGGCCTTCAATCCCAGGGTGTTCTCGATGGCGCCCCGGAAGGTGCGCAGGCAGGAATCCGGCTCGGTCCCGCGTTTCCGGGGCAGGAAATCCAGGCGGATGTCCGGCAATCGCCCCAGCAGGTCCCGGGAAAGAGGGGTCTTGGACTCCACGTTGACGAACAGGAGCATGGTGTCGACGCGCATCAGCATGCCCCAATGCTTCAAGGTGTCCTGGGGCGGTTTGAACAGGAAGATGCGGGCCTGGGGCGGTTCCGCGTTTTCGGACGCGGAGTCCGGGTCGGCCTTGAAGAGATAGGCCAGGGCCGCGGTGGTTTGCCGGTCCAACGGACGCCCTTTGGGCAGGCAGGTCTCGAACAGGGAGACCCGGAGCTTGCGATCCTCATGCCGCACCAGGGTCCGCACGGGATAACCTTTGTCGGTGCGTTCGGGGGGCACCTCTATCCAGGACGGGTTGACGGCGGTGAAGGTCCAACCGGTGCGGCTCTGGTATTCCTGGAAGAAACGGGACGGCCCGCTCTGGGCGGAACGGGAGGAGGGAACGGGGAAGAGGGTGGAATCCTGGGCCGCGCCCCCCGGGCCCGGACGCCCCGCCCCGGCGCAACTCCAGAGTCCGGCGGCCAGGAAGCCGGCAGCCAGCATCCGGATTCGGAAGGAGGCCCCGACGCGCGTTGGGAGGGGCAAGGGTGTTTGCTCCATGATTAAGGAAACCTTAGTCTCTCCCGGCGATTATGGCATGGCGTTAATTTACGAAACCGGGCAGAGTGCGGAACCCCCCGGACGAATTATATTTGCGAACGTGGCAGGCGGAATCGGGGACTTCAACGTGTCGATGGGCAAGGACCCCTCGGGAAACCGGGAGGGAGAGTCCCGGCCCCGCGGGGATGCGCCCCGGCCCGCGTCCCAGGCGCCCGCGCCGCGCAACCCGGCCCAGGGAAATCCCCATTACATCGTGATCTTGAAACGGGAATGGGAGCAGGACGCGCCGCTCCGCTTCCACAACGGATACCTGGACGACTTGCGGGGCCGCTTCCGCCTGGCCTCCAAGGTGCCGCTTCCGGAAATGCCGAACTTCTTCCCGGCCGGCGCGGAAGGGGAGATGACCTTCCAGGGCCGCAATGTCCTGCATCTGGATTCCGCCCTCCGGGAGCAGCCGCTGTTCTCGCATTTGGAAAGCCTGCGCGATCTGGTGCAGCGCGTGGCGGATCGCAAGGCCGCCTTTCCGGAGTTCATCGACGGCCTGAACCGGATTTCCATCCCCTCCTCTTGGCGTAATGAGATCGTGAACGGCCTGTTCGAGCATGCCGAAACGGCCCCGCCCATGCCCGCGGAACCCAAGCCGCCCGGGCTTTCTTCCGACATCGATAAATTGATGGACATGATCAGCCGGGATACCGGCGGCGGTTCCCGCTTGAGCCCGCATCTGGGACGCTTCCTGGAGGAAGTGGGCCGGGACAGCACCGGTTTCACCTTGCGGGACGGCGCCGCGCGGCGACTCCACCAGGATCTGGTGCAGACGCTGGAAGCCCTGCGCGGCAGCCTCCTGCGCCATGGCGCCTTGGCCGACGCCTTGGGGTTCATGTCCAGCCTGCAGCGCCTGGCCAAGGCCGCCAAGGGCCGGGATCGGCAGACCGTGCATTTGTGGTCCGGCGTTCCCGAGAACCCCATGGCGGAGTTGCTGGGGGAAACCGCCGACGAAGGCGCGGACTTCGCCGCGGCCGTGGTCCTGATGGACGCCCCGGATCGGGATCCCGCCTTCCTCCGCCGGGTCGCGGCCCTGGCCGTCCGTCTGGACTGCCCCCTGTTGCTGCAAGCGCCGGGCGAGAAGATCCCCGCGGGCGACGGGATGGACGCCTTGGCGGAATCGGCGCGGCGCACCCGGACGTTTTTCTTCTCCGGGGGCGTGGCCTCCCGCGTGGAAGGCGAGAATTGCGTGTTCCGCCCCGCGGCCCTGGCCTTCCTGGAGGGCCTGGTCGCTTCCCGGGAAACCGTGGAGTTCTACCTGCACCGGGCCATGGTCCTGGAGGACCAGGATCTGATCACGGAAAAAGGCCAGGCGCGCGCCACGGACCGCCTGCTGGATCAGACCCAGGTGGCAGCCATGAGCGCCGAACGCATCAACCGCGTGAACGGGGCGCGCAATCGCAGCACGGCTTCCTTCCCGCCTCTGACCGCCTGGGAGGAGGCGTGAACGGGCCCGGCCCGGTCCTTCGAATCCCAAAGCGGCGGAAGCGTTCCCCGGCCGGCTCCAATGGCTGATTATTTCCTGCAAATCATCTCCGGCGTCCAGGTCGGCCGCAAAATCCGCATCGCCGACGGCGTGACCCTGGGCCGCAATCCGGAGAACACGGTCTGCTTTTCCGGGCCCGACGGGACCCTGGTTTCCGGCAACCATGCGGTGATCGAAAAGCGGGGCGAGATCCTGATGCTGCGCGATCTGGGCAGCACCAACGGAACCTTCATCAACGGCACGCAAATCGCCGAGCATGCCCTGAACCTGGACGAGGTGATCAGCCTGGGGGTCAGCGGCCCGAAAATGCGCTTGGTGGAACGGTCCGTCTCCGCCGGCGATTCCACCACCATGAAACCGGTGGGCAATCCCGCCTTGGGCGTCTCTTCCCAGGAGCCGCGCCAGCTCCACACGGAATACGAGGGCAAGCGGTCCCCCGGCAAATCTTCCGCGCCCCCGGGCTTCTTCAAATCCAAGGGACTTGCCTCGGGCAAGGCCCCGGCCAAAGGCCCGCCTCCTTCCAAAGGCGGCCGGGATTTCGGCACGGGCGGGGGAGACGACGAGAACGCCGGGAACTACACCATGGGCCTGGCCCAGCGCCTCAAGGACGATGAAGCCGGCAACGATGAGTTGCAGGAACTGATCAAGGACAAGAACCGGGCCCAGCGCCTGGTCAAGAGCGGCATGCTGAGCAAGCGCGACGCCATGATGATCCACTCGGCCGCGTCCATGCATTCGAGCCAGAAGAAAAAGGCGCTCCTCATCCTGGGTTCGGTGTCCCTGGCCGCGTTCATCATCGTCAGCGTGCTGCTGTACCAGAACATGGGCTACCGCGGCAAGCTCAAGCAGCAGGAAACCCTGCTCTCCAACGTGCGCAACCTGGAATCGCAGATCACCTCCGCTCCCGCCGCCGCGGACGCGGACGAGCACGAGAAGGCCGTCCTGGTCGCCAAGCTGCGGGCCGCCGAGCGCCAACTGATGAGCGTGCGTTCCAACCTGAAATCCTCCGATATCATCAACACCTACAAGAATCCCCTGGGAAGGGAGATCCATACCATCCTGGAAGGGTTCGGCAAGCGCGATTACATCGTGCCGGACATTTTCATCAAGCAGGTGGAGAAGCACATCTACACCTTCACCAAGACCTCCACGCGCAACATCATGGACCGGTCCTTCGCCAACAGCCACAAGTACAAGTACCTCATCGAGGAGGAGCTGACGCGGCAAGGCATGCCCCTGGCCTTCTATTACCTGGCGATGCACGAAAGCCTCCTCGACTCCAACATCATCAGCCGCGCCGGCGCGCGCGGGCTCTGGCAGTTCATGCCGCAAACCGCCCGCGACTACGGCCTCAAGGTCCCGGAAGGCTGGGAGAACCTGCCGGCCGAGAGCGATCAGCGCACCAATCCGCGGCTCGCCACCCAGGCCGGCGTGAAATACGTGAAGACCCTGTACGCGGAATTCGGGGACGTGGCCCTGGCCATGGCCGCCTACAATGCGGGCGAGGGCCGCATCCGCAAGGCCCTGCGCAGCATCGACGATCCCATCAACAACCGGGACTTCTGGTACATCTACCGCCTGGGCACCCTGGCGGACGAAACCAACGAATACGTGCCGAAGATCATCGCGACGATGATTATCGATAAGAATCGGAGCCGGTATGGCTTCCCGCCGTGAGACAAAGACGGTTCCGAAAAAGAGCGGAGCTTAAGAGACGCCGCCGACCTTTACTTGGCATCAGGTCGGGGGTCGGGAGTAAGAAAAACCAAAGAAAATGAAACCCTGTGAACACTTGGTTTTTTCCTACTCCCGACTCCCGACGGGGAGCTTCCACAAAGCGCCGCAAGCTCCGCTGCTTCACCGCTTTTTCAAAGCAATCCTCTTCTTTCCCTCTTTTCCCTCCCGTCATAGCACTTTCGGCCAATAACCATCGGGTTCCTGTAGCTCTGTAGCCCGCATAAACACGCTGTTTCGGCCCCTTGTCTTGCAGGCCGGAGGGCATGCATTTATATTTCACCAACGTCATATTGGCATATATACCAGGAGGTAATTCGGTGGCCGTCAAAATTGGAATCAACGGATTTGGTCGGATCGGACGTTTGGCGTTTCGGGCCGCCATCGCGCGCAGCAACGTCGAGATCGTGGGCATCAATGATCTCATCGACGTGGACTACATGGCCTACATGCTCAAGTACGACTCCACCCACGGGGCGTTCGAAGGCAAGGTGGAGGTCAAGGACGGGCAGCTCGTCGTGAACGGCAAGTCCATCCGCGTCACCGCGGAGAAGAACCCGGCCGATCTGAAGTGGGCCGCCGTCGGCGCGGACTTCGTCATCGAGTCCACCGGTCTTTTCACCACCATCGACAAGGCCCAGGGCCATCTCACCGCCGGCGCGAAGAAGGTGATCATCTCCGCTCCCTCGGCGGACGCCCCCATGTACGTCATGGGCGTGAACCATGAGAAGTACAATTCCTCGCAGAACGTGGTGTCCAACGCCAGCTGCACCACCAACTGCCTGGCCCCGCTGGCCAAGGTGGTGAACGACAACTGGGGCATCGTCGAAGGCCTCATGACCACGGTGCACGCCACCACCGCCACCCAGAAAACCGTCGACGGTCCTTCCGCCAAGGATTGGCGCGGCGGCCGGGGCGCGGCCCAGAACATCATCCCTTCCGCCACCGGCGCCGCCAAGGCCGTGGGCAAGGTGATCCCCGAGCTCAACGGCAAGTTGACCGGCATGGCTTTCCGCGTGCCCACCCCGGACGTGTCCGTGGTCGATCTCACCTGCCGCCTGGCCAAGCCCGCGAAGTACGAGGAAATCAAGGCCGCCATGAAACTGGCGTCCGAGACCACCCTCAAGGGCATCATGGGATACACCGAGGACGCCGTGGTGTCCAACGATTTCCTGGGCGATCCCCGCACCTCCATCTTCGACGCCGATGCCGGCATCGCCCTCAGCGACACCTTCGTGAAGCTGGTGGCCTGGTACGACAACGAATGGGGCTATTCCAACAAGCTGGTGGACCTCATCCTCCACATGGCCAAGGTCGGCGTATAAGGAAGGGGCTCCGGCCGTTCCGGCCGGGGCTTCCATCCCTCGGGGCTGTCCTTACCAGCGGTCTTTTCCGCTTCGACAGCGCACCGCCGCTTCGGCGCACCGCCGCTTCGGCGGCGCACCGCCGAAGCGGCGGCCCGGGGTCCCCTCAAAGCCGTGGCCCCTGGGACCGCGGCGCTTTTTCCCCCCGGCCCCGTCCGCGGGGTCCGTTTCCAGAAATCTCCAACCACGGATGCATATATGGCGAAGCTTTTCATCGAGGATCTACAGGTCAAGGGCAAACGGGTCATCACCCGGGTCGATTTCAACGTTCCCCTCAAGGACGGCACCGTGGAAAGCGATAAGCGCCTGCGCGAGTCCCTGCCCACCATCAAGTTCCTCGTCAAGAACGGCGCCAAGACCATTCTCATGTCCCATCTCGGCCGGCCCAAGGGCGTGACCGAATCCCTGCGGCTGGCCCCGGTCGCTAAGGCCCTCTCGGCTTTGCTGGACAAGCAGGTCAAGACGGTTCCGGACTGCGTAGGTCCGGAAGTCGAAAAGGCCGTGGCCGCCCTCCAGGACGGGGACGTCCTGCTGCTCGAGAATCTCCGCTTCCATGCGGAAGAGGAAGGCAACGATGCCGCCTTCGCCAAGCAGCTCGCCTCCCTCGCCGACATCTACGTCAACGACGCCTTCGGCACGGCGCATCGCGCCCATGCCTCCACGGAAGGCATCACCCGCTTCGTGGCCAAGAGCGCCAGCGGCTACCTGATGAAAAAGGAATTGGACTTCCTGGGCGGCGCCCTGGACCAGCCCAAGCGGCCTTTCGTGTCCATCATCGGCGGCTCCAAGATTTCCGGGAAGATCGACGTGATCGAAGCCATGCTTCCCAAGGTGGACAAGCTGCTCATCGGCGGCGGCATGGCCTATACCTTCCTCAAGGCCCAGGGCATCGAAATCGGCAAGTCCCTGTGCGAGAACGACAAGGTGGACCTGGCCAAATCCCTGCTGGCCCGCGCGGGCGACAAGCTGCAATTGCCCATCGACTTCCTGGCCACGGACAGCTTCGACTTCAAGGGCCGCAAGCTCGGCAAGCTCGTCACGGTCGAAAAGAACGGCATTCCCGCCGACATGGAATCGGTGGACATCGGGCCCAAGACGGCCCGGCTCTACGCTTCCATCGTGACCGGGGCCAAGACGGTGGTGTGGAACGGTCCCATGGGGGTATTCGAAATCAAGGAAAGCGCCGCCGGCACCTTCGCCGTGGCCAACGCCCTGGTGGCAGCCACCGAAAAGGGCGCCGTCACCATCATCGGGGGAGGCGATTCCGCCGCCGCCATCGAACAGCTCGGCCTGGAAAGACAAGTTTCCCACGTTTCCACCGGGGGCGGCGCCTCCCTGGAATTCCTGGAAGGCAAGATCCTGCCCGGCGTCCACGCTCTCACGGAAAAGGCTTGAACCATGCGCAAGAAAATCATCGCCGGCAACTGGAAAATGAACAAGACGGTGGCGGAGTCCGCCCAGCTCGCCGCCGATCTGGCCGCGGCCGCCAAGGGGCAGGCCTTCGCCGAAAAGGCCGAAATCGTGGTGTGCCCCACGTATCTCGCGCTGGACCGGGTTTCCGGCATCCTCAAGGGCTCGCCCATCAAGCTGGGCGCCCAGGACGCGCATTGGGGAAACCAGGGCGCCTTCACCGGCAAGGTTTCCGTGGACATGCTCAAGGCCCTGGGCGTAACTTACGTGATACTGGGCCATTCCGAGCCGCGCACCCTGTTCGGGGAAACCGACGCCGACGTGAACAAAAAGACCCTGAAGGTCCTGGCCGAGGGCCTCATCCCCATTGTTTGCGTGGGGGAGACCCTGTCGGAACGGGAAGCCGCTGTCACCGAAAAGGTGGTGGGCGCCCAGGTCCGCGCGGCCTATGCCGGCGTTTCCGCCCAGGACGCCGCCAAGACCGTCATCGCCTATGAGCCGGTTTGGGCCATCGGGACCGGACGCAATGCCAGCGACGACCAGGCCCAGGCCGTCCACAAGTTCATCCGCGGCCTTTTGCTGGAATTGTACGGGGCTCCCGTGGCCGAAGCGGTCCGGATCCAGTACGGCGGCAGCATGAAGCCCGAAAACGCGGCCGGATTGCTGAAACAGCCCGACGTGGACGGCGGATTGATCGGCGGCGCTTCCTTGAAGGTGGATGCCTTTTTAGGTATTATTAAAGCCGCTTAAAAAACGGGTTTATCTACATGAATCATTGGTTGTTCGTCGCTCTGGTGGTCTTGCATATCTTCGTATGCATTCTGCTCGTCCTGCTCATCCTTGTCCAGAACGATAAGGGTGGGGGATTGGCCGGCGCGTTCGGAGGCATGGGCGGAAGTGCGGCCTTCACCGGCAGCTCCACCGCCACCTTTCTGACCAAATTGACCCAGGGCGTGGCCTTGGCCTCTTTCGTGCTCCTGCTGGCCTTGAATTACATGTCCACCAAGGGCATTGAATCGGGCCGCCGGGAGTCGGAGTTGAAGTCGGCCCGCAAAGGCCTTTCCAGCGTCATTCCTTCCGGGCAACTTCCCGCCAACGGCGGTTCCGAAGGTCCCGTCAAGTCCATTCCCGGATTGGGAACGGCTCCTGGCGGCCAGGAATCCGGTGCAGGCGAGGCGGTTCCGGCGGCTCCTGAACCGGTCAAAGGCCAATAAGGTTTTCCGTTCGATGCGTCCGGGAGGGTCAGGATTTCCGCCCGCAATCGGACCTGTTTTTCGCGAGATTCGCGGTCGTGGTGAAATTGGTAGACACGCCAGCTTGAGGTGCTGGTGGGGGCAACCCCTTCGCGGTTCAAGTCCGCGCGACCGCAGTTTTCGCTTCCCTTCCCTTCTTTCCTGATCCCCGGAGCCTTCTTGCTGTACCGGCTCCTGCATATCCTTCCCAAGAACCTGCTCAGCCATTTCGTGGGCATGCTGACCCATAGCC
Source organism: Fibrobacteria bacterium (assembly GCA_035275285.1). Taxonomy (GTDB): domain Bacteria; phylum Fibrobacterota; class Fibrobacteria; order UBA11236; family UBA11236; genus Chersky-265. The sequence continues at coordinate 14,202 of DATENA010000280.1, forward strand.
GTTTTCCTTTCGGCGTGCACACCGCGGTCAAGAACTGGTTCATCCGGCAATACCGGATCGAAACGGAGGAGGCGGAGTTCCCGGTGGAAAAATACCCCACCATGGGGGATTTCTTCGTCCGCCGGCTCAAGCCCGGGGCCCGTCCCATCGCCCTTGCCTCCCTGGTTTCCCCCGTGGACGGGACCTTGACCCAAGGCGGCCGTTTCCCACCCGGCAAAGCCGTTCTCACCCAAATCAAAGGGCTGGAGTACCGCTTGGAGGAACTGGTCGGACCGGGCTGGAACCTGGAAGGTTATCTCGAGGGCGGTTTCCTCACCATTTACCTGGCGCCCTACAATTACCATCGCATCCATGCGCCCATCGAAGGCCAGGTGACCCGGGTAGCCTATATTCCCGGGGCCTTATGGCCCGTCAACACCTGGAGCGTAAGCCATATCCCCGGCCTGTTCGTGGTCAACGAAAGGATTACGGTGGAGGTGTCGGGACCGGAGGGAAAAGCCTTGGTGGTCATGGTCGGCGCCACCAACGTCGGCCGCATCACGCTGGATTTCCATGCCGGCATGGAAGGCAATCCCAGGCCGCGGCGGCAGGCCTCTTCCTGGGTCCCGCCCCGGCCCGTCCATTTGGCCAAGGGCCAGGGGCTGGGATGCTTCGAATTGGGGTCGACGGTCATCCTGATCCTTTCCAAATCGCTCATGGAAAAGGTGGATAAGGGTCTGCTCTCCGCCGGAGCCGTCGGCGGCTCCGCCGGAGCCATCGGCGGCTCCGCCGGAGCCGTCGGCGTCCGCATGGGACAAGGGCTCTCCCCTTGACCTGGGTGGAGCGCAACCGGGATCAAATCGAAAAAATCAGGCTGTACGTTTCCGGATTCCGGAACGTCCGGCCCCCCGTTTTCGAATGGTTCCAGGGAGGCCGGGAGCCCCTGTTCCCCCTGGCTCCCGAATCCGATCGCGGCACGGCCCTGCTCCTGGCCTATTGCGCCCTGTACCAGAACATCCGCCCGGAAAAGCTGATCCGCGTGCTGGCCTATCTGTGGAAGGAATACGATACCGATTTCTTCCGGCTCAACAAGCTCCCTTTCGACGATCTGCAGGCGCGCATGCGCCGCCTCACGGATCTGGACGATTGGGTGCTGTGGCCCAAGGTTCCGGGCATCCTGCGCAGCGCGTGCGATTTCTTTTTCCGTCATGGACGCTTGCTGCCCTGGGTGCAGGCGCAGGCGGACGGGGAGGAAACGGTCCGCGTCCTATGCGAAGAGATTTTCATGATGGGCAAGACCTCGGCCTTCAAATCCAAGCCCCGGTATTTCCTCTGGCTGATGACCCAATTGCCCGGCGCCGATCCCGGATCGTTCTGGAACGATCGCACTTTGCTGCCCCTTACCCCGGGGCACCTGCGCTTCCTCCGGGAATACGGGCCCTTGAAGAACCGGAAAACCTCTCCTTGGATCACTCCCGAAGAGAAGATCGCCTATTGCAACCGTTTTTTCCGCATGCTGGCTCCGGAAAACCCTTGGACCGTCTATGCGGCCCTGGACGCCTATCTCAAGCCGAACGGCTTTTCCAAAGCGCCTGCCTTTCCCATGGCGGCTACGGCGCGGGAAGGGAGCGGGCCGGCTCCGGAGCGGAAATGGCTGTGCCGGGACATTCTCGGCGGCTGCCTGCAATGCGCCTTGGCCCCGGTCTGCCCGGGCCGGGAAGAAACCTGAACTGCATGGAACCGTGAAAACCGAATGAATCCGCTTCCCCATCTCCGCGTCGCCCTTTTGGCCCTGACGGGGCTTTTCACCGCCTGCCGGCTTTCCCAAACCTCCGAAAGCCCTCCGCTTCCGCTTTCCCAGCGCGTGACCTGGAAGGGGCAAGTCGCTTCCAGGTACCGGGATTCCCTTCCGGCCATAGCCGTAGACTCGGATCCGTCCCGGGAGCCGGCACCCATCCGCATCCATTCTTTCGAATTCGCGGCGCCGGATACGCTCAGGCTGCGCTTGCAGGAATATCGCGAGGCGTTCCAGGCTTTTGCCGCCTTCCAGAAATTCGCCACGCCATGGGACATGGCGGAAGGAGGCTATCGCGATGGAAATGCCCTGGTTTTCCAGCATGGACCGTTTCTCGGCCGTTTGACCAGCGCGCAAACAGGTTCGGCATTCGCCGGCTTTTTGCGGGAAAACCTTTCCTTCCAAGGGGAAGAGCTCTTCTCCAAACCCGGAGAATTCTCGGCCTTTCCGCTGCTGGGACGCATCCCCCACAGCGAGCGCGTGATTCCCGGGCATTTCCTGGGCCGTAGCTGGAATGGGCCGGTATTCACGGTTGCGTATCGATGCCACGCGGATACGGCCACGGCCTTCCGTGCCTTCCCCCAGAATGCCGATACCGTCCATACTTGGATGCAGGCTTGGAAGGGTAAAAGCGACACGCTTTCCTGGGGGCGGGAAATCCATTTCCAGGGCTGGGATGAATTCCACCGTCCGCTGATCCTGTGGGTTTTTTCGGAAGGTTTGATGGGATTTGCGGGTTGCGCGGACCCGATTTTGGCGGGAGAATATGCCCAAAAAATGCAAAAAACCGCGGTTTTATGGGCTAAACCTTGATTTTTATGTAAAAATGCAATTTTGGTTTGACATTCCGCCCTTTTTGTTGCAATTTACATGGTCATAGGGCAATTTAAGCCACATTCAGCACCGGAGGTCGTCCAATGAGCAGCATTCAAGCCTTGGAAAACGAAATCGGATTACTCAAAGAAGAATACGAGAAATTCGAACGCGGCAATAAGTCCGCCGGGACTCGTGCCCGGAAAATCTTGCAGAACATCAAGCGGATTTCCCAGGAGATTCGCGTTACCATCCAGACCGTAAAAAAGACCGAAGAAAAAGAAGAAGCCTGAGCCGAAGAATGCCTGAGGGTATTCTGATGGCAGGACTCCGCCTCGGCGGCCTGGCCGGCTGAGCCGGATTTCTTCATCCCCGGTTTTTCAGGTCAGGGGTCACCGCTTCCGGTGCCAACCATCCTTTATTCCGAATGCGTGATGAACGCAAACGCCCACGGAAATTCCATTTTTCCGCGGGCGTTTTTCATTAATCGCCTGATTCCACGTTTTTTGCGATAGCTTCCATAGCTTGGCGATGTCCCACGGCTTGGCGCGGTCGGGGAGCCTCAGTTCCTCAGTTGATTTTGGCAGTCGGGTCCAAGGCGTCGCGCAAGCTGTCTCCCAGGAAATTCATGCACAGCAGGCATAGGGTCAAAGTCAGGCCGGGAGCCAGGATCAGCCACCAGGCCGAATCCATGTATTCCTTCCCGTCCGAAATCAAAACGCCCCAAGTGCAGCTGGAAACGTTCAGGCCGAGGAAACTCAGGAAGGCTTCCTGCAGGATCACGGTGGGAACGGTCAAAGTGGCATAAACGATCACCACGCCCAGGACGTTGGGCACCACATGCCTCAGGATGATCCGGAAGCTGCCGACGCCCAGGGTCCTGGCCGCCAGGATGAATTCCTCCCCTTTGAGGGAGAGAACCTGGCCGCGTACGATGCGCGCCACCGTCAGCCATTGCACCAGCCCCAGCGCCACGAAGAGCACGTAAATATTCTTCCCGAATTGGAAAATCAGGATGATGACCAGGAACATATAGGGCAGGGAATAAAGGATGTCCACCAGGCGCATCATCGCCAAATCCAGCTTTTCGTTGAAAAAACCGGAGATGCAGCCATACAAGGTGCCGATGAGGACGCTGATGAGGGTGCCGATGAGGCCGATGGCCAGGGACAGTTGGCCGCCTTTGAGAACCCGCGCGAAGACGTCCCGCCCCAGGTGATCGGTGCCCATCCAATGGGACGGGGACGGTGGCGAAAGCTGCGCGTCCAGCACCTGCTTTTCGAAATCCGGCAGGAACCACGGACCGATGAATACGGCGAGGGTCAGCCCCAGCAGCACCAGCGCCGATCCCAGGGCCCGCTTGTCCCGGAGCAATTTCCCCAAGGCCAGCCGGCCCGGAGAAGGTCCCGGGGTGGTGCGGGAGGACGGGACGAGGGGGGCGGCGGCCGTGGTCATGCTATTGCAGCCGGATCCGCGGATCGACGAAGGTCAGGATGACATCCGCCAGCAGGTTCAGGAAAAGGAGGAAAAGGGAATAGACGATGATGACGCCCAGGGCCAGGGGAAAGTCCCGCTGGAACACCGACTCGATGAAATACCGGCCCATGCCCGGGATGTTGAAGATTTTCTCGACCACGATAGTCCCCGTCAGGATCGAGGCGGTGGCCGGGGCCAGGTAATTGACCACGGGGAGGATGCTGTTGCGCAAGAGATGCTTCCAGAGGATGCGCGGCTCCGGCAGGCCCTTGGCGCGGGCCGTGCGGATATAATCCTTGTTCAGGTTTTCCAGGAAGCTGCCGCGGGCGATGCGGGTGATGTAGGCGATATAGGTCAGGCTCAGGGCGATCACGGGCAGCACTTTTCCGTCGAAGTCCGACCATCCCGCCACCGGGGTGACCCCCAGCTTGAGGGAGAAGAGCAATTGCAGCAGGGAGCCCAGCACGAAATTGGGGATGGCGATGCCGATCATGGCCAGGGCCATGATGAAGCCTTCGAACCAGCGGCCCCGGTAGAGCGCGGAGAGCAGGCCCCAGGTCAGTCCGGCCGCCAGGGCGAGAGCCAGGGCGTAGCAACCCAGTTCCATGGAGACGGGCAGCGCCTCGCCGATGATTTCCACCACGGTGGAGTTCCGGTGCGAATAGGAATAGCGGAAGTCCCCGCGCAGGAGGATGCCTCCCAGGTATTGGAAATAGGTGAAGTCGTATTTGCGGTGCAGCTCCTCGAGCACCTGCGGCGACTGGTTGCGCTCGGTCTCGAACGGCTTTCCCGGCGCGGCCTTCATGATCGCGAAGGAGACGGTGATGATGACGATCAGGGTGAACAGGTTCAGCGCCAGGCGCACGCCCAGGCGGCTCAGGTATCCGGGGTCGAGTTTCATGCCGCCGGGCCGGGGACGCCGGGATGGCGCCGGGCGCTTTCCGTAACCCACATGTTACCGATAGGCGGATTAAGGGGCAAGATGGATTTCTTTCCAGGTATACATGCCCAGCGGATTGGGTATCGCGTTCTGGAGCTTGGGGTTCCGCAATTCCGTCAACGCATAATAATATACCGGAATCACGGGCATGTCGTCCATGAGAATCGCTTCGGCTTCCTTCAGCTTGGCCAAGCGCCCGGCCGGATCGGCCAGGGTGAAGGAGGCCTGGATGACCTTGTCGTAGTCCGGGTTACGGTATCCGGTGCGGTTGTTCCCGTTGTCCGAGGTGTACAGTTCCAGGAAGGAAATAGGGTCGGGGACGTCTCCGATCCAGGAGGCCCGGGCGATGGAGCGATAATTCAGGTTCTTGGTGTTTTCCAGGTAGACCTTCCATTCGTAATTGACCAGCTCCGCATCCAGGCCCAAGGTCTCCTTCCACATTTGCCGGACCACCTGGGCAATGTCCCGATGGACTTCGGCCGTATTGAAGAGAATTTGCAATTCCGGGGGCTGTTTACCGGGCCCGAAGCCGGATTTGGCCAGAAATTCCCTGGCCTTGACGGGATTGAAAAGTTCCATGCTTACCCCGGGATACGAGGGGGTGGGCGGGACGAAGCCATGGGCCGGGGTGGGGATGTCTTTCATGACCCTTTTCACGATTTGCTCCCGGTCTATGGCATAGGAGAGGGCCTTTCGCAAATCCCGAGAATCGTAACCTGGATTTTTGCAGTTGACGATATAATAATACGTGCCGAACATGGGCCGGCTGAAGTATTCGGGCATTTTCTTGGCCAGTTCGAGTTTGCCGGGCGGTATGTTGAAGATCCAATCGACTTCCCGGCTCATGAACATGTTAAAGGCGGTCATTTGATCCTCGACCGGTTTGATGATCACGCGGGCCTGGAGGACGTTGGCGGAGTCCCAGTACCGGGGATTCTTGACCAGCTCGATTTCAACGTTGTGCTTCCAGGTCTTGAGGAAGTAGGCGCCGTTTCCGACCAGGTGTCCGGGTTGCGTCCACTTCTCATGGTACTTGGCGATGGTATCGAGCGGTACCGGCGCGAATGGCTCGAAGGCGCATAGGTCCAGGAAGTAGGCCACGGGATATTCCAATTGCACCACGAAGGTGGAATCGTCGGGAGCCGAGACGCCCAGGGAATCGGGGGGCAGGGTCTTCTCCCGGATGGCGTTCCCGTTGCGGATGATCTTCAGCAGGGAGGAGTATTCGCTGGCGGTCAGGGGATCGACGAACCGTCGCCAGGATCGCAGAAAGTCGCGGGAGGTGAGGGCGGAGCCGTCGGACCATTTGCCCGGCCGGAGATGGAAGGTATAGGTGCGGGCATCCGCCGACACGTCCCAGGAATGGGCGGCCCCCGGACGGACCTTGGGATCGGTGAGCCCGCGTATCACCAGCCCTTCGAAGAGGGCTCCCACCACGCGCAGTTCCGGCTGGCCGGTCACGGCGTGGGGATCCAGGGAAGCGGGATCGGCGCTATTGGCGATCACCAGGGGTTTCGGGCCGTCTCCGGCCCCCTTGCGGCAGCCTTGGAGCAGGATCAGAAAAACCAGAATTGCGCGGGCGGAGAAAGGCATTTTGCTTATCTTTCCGGAGTAGTGTGGAAGGCGTACCGGACTGCATGGCGGCTCATCGCCGCGGAGTTGCGGATCAACTCCGAGTTCTTCGCATTCGATAGCTTTATTTGAACATCGGACGGCTTGGATTTCATCAGCATTTTGTAGTAAGAAGATTGGTAAATAAAGAACTTTTAAGCCTGTCTTTACAGGGTCCGGACGACGCGGTTCGAAGGCCGATTTTCGGTCGAACCCTTTAAATTTAATATTTTTAAAAACCAATTGACTTGTTAAGGTCTTGAGGATAACTTGATGCAGGACGAAAAAGACCACCGGCAGGTTCCTGCGGTGCGTGTGCCACTTTAGGAAACAAATAGGGACAAATTCATATGCAAAGATATTTGTACGCGGCACTGGTGTGCGGCAGTTTGCTCGGGCTTGGTTCCGCAGAAGCCAAGACCATCAGAGTTCCCGGAGATTTCCCTAACATAAATGGCGGTCTCACCGGTGCTGATTATGGCGACACGGTCCTCGTCTCTCCCGGTCGCTACTATGAGAATGTCACCCTCGTGCAGGGCGTGATCCTCAAAGGCGTCAATCAGCTCACCACCATCATCGACGGCATGCGCAAGGGTCCCACCGTCTACGCGGTGACCGGATCGGAAATCAGCCACTTCACCATCACCAACGGCATCGACGGCATCCTTTGCGAAAACTCTTCGCCGTACATCCACCACAACTGGATCCTCGACAACCAGGGCGCCGGCATCGGCGCCTTCATTTCGCTTCCCCAGATTTACAACAACGTGATCTACGGGAACCGCTGGTCCGGCATCCTGGCATGGGGCGCCAAGTCCCTGGACACGCGCATCGAGAACAACGTGGTCATCCGCAACGGCTACAGCGGCTTCACCCTGAAGGGTCCCTGCCGCATCGTGGTCCGCAACAACATCGTCCAGGAGAACCGCGAGTACGGCATCTATTCGGATCCCGCTTCCGGGCAGTCGCAGATCGTCTACAACAACATCTACAAGAACGTGATCCCGTTCAACCGTTACACCAAGATCAACAAGACCAACATCTCCCATGACCCGCTGTTCCTCAGCCCCGGCCTGGGGAGCCCCAACTACTTCGTGGCCGCCAAGTCCCCGATGGTGCGCCGCGGCTACGGCCAGGTGGACATCGGCCTCCTGGCCAAGGATCAGGTGGTGTCCGTGGACGGCGACCGCGACAATGACGGCATCGTGGACTCCAAGGACGTGTGCCCGGACCTCGCCGAGGACCAGGACGGCTTCCAGGACGACGATGGTTGCCCGGACTTCGACAATGACAATGACGGAATCCAGGACGCCAAGGACAAGTGCCCGAGCGAACCGGAGGACAAGGACGGATACGAGGACCAGGACGGCTGCCCCGACACCGACAACGACAAGGACGGCGTGCCCGATGCGCGCGACAATTGCCCCGACGTGGCCGGCGACCCCTCCAAGAACGGCTGCCCCTACAAGGCTCCCGCCAAGATCGAGGACAACTTCATCCTGGAGGGCGTCAACTTCCGCACCGGCAGCGCGGAGCTCACGGAGGACTCCTACTCCAAGCTCGACGAGGTCTACGAGCAGTTGGCCAAGTACAGCGACCGGAAATATGAAATCGCCGGGCATACGGACAACACCTCCACGGACAAGATCAATATCAAGCTGTCCCTGGATCGCGCCAATGCGGTCCGCGAATATCTGATCAACCGCGGCGTCGAAGCCGGCCGCCTGGTCGGCAAAGGCTACGGCTCTTCCAGGCCCAAGGCGGACAACAAAACCGCCGCAGGCCGCGCCATCAACCGCCGCATCGAATTCTACCGGATCAAGAAATGAAAAAGGGAGTGGCAGCTTTGAACTACAGATCCATATTCCTAACCGCATTGCTCGGGGCGTCCGTCTCCTTCGCCCAACTGAAGGCCAGTCCGTACAAGCCTCATGCTTACCAGCAGAATGACTGGTTCTCGGAGTTCGGCGACAACACCGCCCTCTACGTCAATCCGGCGTCCATCGCCGAGAACGACCAGATCGAGGTGGCCGTCGGCCTCTTCCAGACCATCTCGGGCAATGCCGGCCAGGAGTTCATCTCTGCGGTCCACCCCTTCGGCTACAACCATTCGGTGGGTCTCTCGGTCTTCGAGAACGGCTCCGCCATCGACGGCAGCAATGCCGTCTACCTGGAGAACGCCTATACCCTGGGCTATGCCCTGCGCGGGCCGTTCTTCCTGCCGAACGGGATTTCCAATAAATTGGCTTTGGGAGCGAATTTGACCGTCATCCAGTTCAACGCTTTCGGCGCGGTGAAGAGCTTCGGCTACGGCGTCGACGTGGGCATCAGCTACAACCCCTTCAGCACCTCGCGCTGGGGCCATATGCAGATCGGCGTGGCGATGCAGAACGCCCTCCAGCCCAAGGTGAAGCTGCCCGAGGACAAGGGCGGCGAGTACAGCATCCCCCAGAACATCAACACTTCCCTGTTCTGGCGCGGTTTCAACAACCGCCTGGAATTGGCCGGTTCCATCAGCGTCATCGATTTCCAGCATGAAGCCGCGGAAGGCCCCGGTTCCGGCAAGGAGCTGGTCGGTTCGGCCCGCACCACCTATTACCTGAGCCCGCTGCTCGGCCTCAAGGCCAAGTTCACCAAGCTCGGCTATCCCGTCATCGGCGCCACCGTCAACGTCAAGCGCGTCAACCTGTTCCGCTATCTCCAGCTGGATCTGGACATGTCCCACGACAAGCTGTCCATCCAGGACGAAGACCGCGGATTCGTCTGGAACTTCAAGGCCGTCACCCGCGTGGGCCCCACCCGCGAGGAGCGCATCGGCGAAGCCCGCTACCGCCGCCTGAAGATCGAGCCGGAAGACGCGTATCGCGAAGCCATGCGCCTGTACCTGGCCCGCAAATTCCTGCTGGCCTCCTACGCCTTCGGCAAGGTCATCACCAAGTATCCCTCCTTCCATCTGGTCGATCAGGCCGCGTTCTACAAGGGCAAGTCCTTCGAGAACCTGCGCATGCACCAGGCCGCGCGCGACGTGTACAACGACGCCCTCAGGCGTTACACGGACTCGGATCAGCGTCCCAAGTACATGTTCCAGCTGATGAACATCGACTATAAGGAAGGCAAGTTCGACGAAGCCACCAAGCGTTACCAGCAGATCGTCAACCTGTACCCGGAGTCCGACGTCAAGTCCGATGCCGACTACGTCATGGGCCAGATGCGCTATATCCAGAAGGACTACCATGGCGCCATCTCCCTGTTGTCGCCCATCCTCCCCGGCAACGCCAACTACATCTACGCCCGCTTCACCCTGGGCATGTCCTACGTGAACCTGAAGAAGTACAAGGAGGCGGAAACCGCTTTCCAGGACATCATGGAAAGCAAGCCTTCCAACGCTTCCGAGCAGGAAATGAAGGAAGTCACCGCCGTCAAGCTGGGCCACATCAACTTCGGCAAGGAACCGCCCCAGTTGGTCAAGGCCGCCGAGTTCTACGGTTCGGTCTCGCCCTCCAGCTCCAAGTACGACGAAGCCCTGCTGGGCCTGGCCTGGTCCTTCATCAAGGTGCAGCGCCCGAAGGAAGCCCAAGGCTACGCCAACGACATCGTGACCAAGACCCCGAGCAGCCTGCTGGTCCCGGAAGCCCATCTGCTCCTCGGCTATTGCGCCTTCTTCGACAAGGATTACGACAAGTCCATCAAGGAATTCGACAACGCCATCGAACTGGCGGAGAAGAAAGCCGTGGCCGTCGCCGACATCCAGAAGCGCAAGGAAGAGAACATGGCCAACAGCGCCGACTTCCAGGCCGTGCAGAAGGAAGCCCTGCAGCTCTCCAACCAGCTTCCCACGCCCCGCGTGATGGAGAAGCGCGAGCAGTTGCGCCCCAAGTTCGACGAGATCCACAAGAAGATCGAGGGCTACCTGGAGTTCCTCCGGGAGGTCGAGCAGATCGAGAAGTTCCTGCAGAACAAGGACCGCATCATCAAGGACGCGAAGTTCACCAAGGCCACCGTGATCAACATCAGGGGCGGCTCGGGCGAGAAGAGCGGGCCGTCCAAGCAAGAGCTTGAAAATCTGGACGTGAAGTAAGGGCCCCGGGTTCCTGAATTAGGTTAACAATGGAGACAGTTGTGACGAAATCGAATCTTATCCTCCGGTTGGCGCTCGCCGGCGCCGTCGGTCTGCTGTCCGCCACCCGAACCCACGCCGACGGCAAGCTCCAGGAGCTGAAGAAGCGCAAGATGGAACTGGACCAGGCCGCCGCCAAGTGCGACGCCATGGACGAGCCGGACAAATCCGATTGCATGGCCAAGCGCCAGAAGAAGGTCGATAAGTACCGCGAGGAGCTCGAAGCCTACAAAGCCGACCTGGCGAAGGAGCAGTCCAGGAACGCCCAGCGCGAGGCGAAGGATTCCCCGGCCGATTTCGCCGGGAAGATCCGGAACCGCGAGCAGAGCATCAAGGAGTTCCAGGACTACGTCAGCAGTTGCACGGAGAGGACCGATCGCTGCGCCTCGGCGCTGTTCCAGGTCGCCAACCTCACCTACCAGAACGAGGAAGACGGCTTCCTGATCAAGCAGAACAAGTACGAGGAGGAATTCGCCAGGTGGGAGGACCGGGACAAGAAGGGCGCCGAGCCCGTCCAGCCCCGCCGCGATCACAAGAACTCCATCCGTTATTTCGAACGCTTCCTCAAGGAATACCCGAACCACAAGCAGGTGCCGGAAGCTTTGGTGCGCGCCGCCTTCATCTCGGACATGCTCGGAAACGAAGACCGCGCTTACGAGTACCTGAACCTGCTGGTGACCCGGTTCCCGGATCATCCCCTCAACATCCAGGCCCATCTCCGCCTGGGCGAATACTGGTTGCTGAAGCGCAAGTATGCCAAGGCCATCGAGCAGTACGAGAAGGTGCCCCTGGACTATCCCGGCAACGAATCCGGCCTGGCCCTGTACCACCGCGCGGAAGCCTATTACAACCTGGCCGATTTCGAGAACGCCGCCCGCTGGTACTATGAGTACGTGGCCCGCGCGGACGCCGGCAAGCTCAAAGGCGATTTGCGCGACGAGGCCATGGCCTTCATGGCCGCCAGCTGGGCGGACATGGACAATGGTTTCGAGACCGCGGAAAAATTCCTGCGCTCCAAAGGCAGCCCCAAGTGGGAGAAGGACGTGTACTACGAGATCGGCATCAAGAACAAGGGCCATGACCGCCTGGACGAGGCCGTCAAGTCCTTCCAGTTCCTGTTGGAGAAGGATCCCGCCTATTCCAAGGCGCCCACCGCCGATCTGAACATCGTGGAAATCCTCGTGCTCCAGAAGAAGGCGGAATCCGCCCAGGAAGCCCGCATGGAGCTGGTCAAGCGCTACGAGTCCGACTCGGAATGGTCGCGCAAGAACTCCGGCAACCCGGAAGCCATGGCCGAGGCCCAGAAGGCCATCAAGATCGCCATGTACCACATCCCGGTCTATTACCATCAGAAGGGCGACGAGGGCAAAGGCGACCCGGACATGCTCCGCAAGGCCGAAGAACATTACCGCAACTACCTCTCGCGCTACAGCAATGAAGCCTCCTGGGACGTGTACCAGGTGCATCAGAACCTGGCCGTGCTCTACAACAAGCTGAAGGATTACAAGCGTTCCGCCCAGGAATGGGAATGGTGCGCCTCCGCCGGCACGGATCGCTTCGGAAAGCTGCCGAGCGAAAAGAAGGACATCGTGACCAAGGGCGATGCGGCGTACAATGCCGTGCTCCAGATGGACGAAGCCCGCAAGGAAGCCCTGAAGAACCTGAAGGACGACAAGGTCGCCGCCTACAATTCCCCCGAGACCCGGGACTACTTCCGCTCCGTGGAGAAGTACATGTCCCAGTTCGGCAAGTCCAACTCGGCCCCGGAACTGGCCTATAACGCGGCCTTCGTGGACTACGAAGCCAAGCAATACAAGGAAGCCATCCAGAGCCTGTCCAAGCTCGCCGAGCAATTCCCCAACCACGAGCACAACGTCCTGATCCGCCGCGCTTTGGCCCAGAGCCTCCTGGAAGACGGCCAGTTCGATCTCGCCGAAAGGCAATTCACCGTGCTCAAGCAGAAGTTGTGCCCTTCCGACAAGCAATGCCCGGAAATCAAGAAGGCCCTGGCCTCCACCATCTTCAAACAGGCCGACACCAAGGCCAAGTCCGGCGATCATGCCACCGCCGCCCAGAAGTACCTGCAGCTTGCCCGCGACTTCCGCGACGTCGACATCGCCGACAAGGCCTTGTTCGAGGCCGGCGCCAACTTCGACTCCGCCGGCCGCACCGAGGACGGCGTGCGCACCCTGCTGCGCATCCATGCGGAATATCCCAGGTCCGAACTGCGCATCAAGTCCATCCTGAAGGGCGCCTCCATGTACATGGCCAAGAAGAAGTACCGCGAGGCGGGGGAGACCTTCCTCCTCATCCAGAGGAACTATCCGGACGACTCCCTGGGCTTCCAGTCCATCGCTTGGGCCGCCGACGCCTATGAAAAGGTCCCCGACCCGCACAGGGCCGGCCAGACGTACGAGTCCGCCTTCCGCCTGTATCCCAACAACATCAAGACCGCGTCGTATCTGTACAATGCGGGCCAGCTCTACGAGAACAACAGGGAATACGGCGACGCCATCGCGGTGTACAAGCTGATAGGCAACAAGTTCCCCAAGAGCCAGTACGCCATCGAAGCCATCTTCTCCGTGCCTTTGCTGCTCGAGAAGCGCGGCGATTACGCCAAGGCCGCCGCCGCGTACGAAGACTTCGTGCACGACTTCGAGAACGACAAGAACAAGCTGATCCGCGCCCATCTCGGCGCAGGCAAGAACTACGAGGCCCTGGGCAATGAAACCAAGGCCCTGGATCATTTCAGCAAGGCCATCGCGGTCCAGAAGAAGGACGGCGAGAAGGCTTTGATCCCCCCTGCCATCGCCGCGGAAGCCGCCTACCGCGCCGGCGAAATCTATTACAAGAAGATCAAGAAGGTCCGCCTGGACGGCACCAAGAGCCAGAATGCAGGCCGCGTGGCGGAAATGCAGAAGAGCCTGGTCCCCTCCATCCAGTTCTACGCCAAGTCCGTGGAAATGGCGGAAGAGGAATGGGCCCTGCGTTCCACCATGCGCATGGGGGATCTGTTCTACGCCATCGCCGATATCTCCGACAACGAGCGTGCCGCGGGCCTGTCCGGCGATGATCGCATCCGCGCCAAGATCGAAAGCAAGGCCGGTATCCCGGGTTACCTGGAGAAGGCCCAGGAGCTTTACAAGAAGAACCTGGAAATCGCCAACAACCAGGGCATCGAGAGCCCCTGGATCGACAGCTCCGGCGTCCGCCTGATGCAGGCTTACGCGTTCAAGGGCGAGGCGCTCGAGGATCTCAGCAAGCTGTTCCTCCAGGTGCCCCTGCCCAAGTCGGCCGGCGCCGAGGAGAAGGAGCAGCTGAAGCAGGCTTCGGAAGAGACCAAGGAGAAGGCGGTGGCCAACTACAAGGAAGGCTTGCTCGCGGCCCAGAACTACTACATCGACAATGCCGATCGCCAGAAGATCGTGTCCCGCCTGCGCGAACTCCAGGCGGACGCGCCCGAGCTTAACACGCAGGTTACCTCGCGCCCCAAGTCCGCGGCTCCCGACCAGGTCTCCGCGCCGGCCAGGGGCCAGGATAACGGTGCTTCGGAATTCAAGGACGCCAAGTACGATGCGAACATGAAGCGCATCGCCAAGATCTACGAGAACTCGTCCTTGAGCGAAGATCAGAAGGTCGAACTGTTGCTGCAGATGGAGACGGAGGCCAAGCGCGAGATCAATGAGATGAACGCGGAAATGACCAAGGCTCCCTCGGACGGCCCGAACTGAAGCGGACCCGGCGGGCGGGCTTCCCGCCGGCTTCGGACTCGAAAAGGCGGGCAGGACACCCGCCCCGATTTCCCAAAACGGCGGGCGTATTCCCCCCGGAACACCCCCGGTTTTTCCAGGGGGTGCCAGGGTTTTCCGACGCCTTCCCGGATCAGGTTTTGCCGTGAAAATGCTGGAAATAAACCCTAAAAATGGCCAGCGCAAAGCAAAAGTCGAATATATCTTTATTTCGGACGCAAAAGACCACTCCGGTTTTTGAAGCGAAATCCTGCAGAGTCAGTAGACCCTGAACCGGCGGATATCTCAGAACAGGCTTAAAAACCCTAACCCATTTGTTACAGAGAGGACATTGAAATGGAACTGATTTTAAAGGGCTTTCAAGGCGAGGGAAAATTCTACATGTCGGTGATCTTGGTCCTGGGGATCATCTCCCTGGCCATCATCGCGGAGCGCTTCTACTACATCTACGTCAAGTCCTCCGCCGGCCGCGCCAACTTCATGCGCAACATCGCTCAGCTCCTGCAGACCGGCCGCGTGGCCGAGGCCGGGCACCTGGCCGCCAGCCAGAACTTCCCCCTCGCCAAGATCATCTCCGCCGTGTTGCAGAACAAGGCCAAGGGACAGGCCGCGATTGAGAAGGCCGTGGACGAGGTCTACCTGACCGAAGCCCCCCGCATCAACCGTTACCTGAACCTGCTGCCCGCCTTCGCCAACATCGCGATGCTTTGCGGCCTTCTGGGCACCATCTTCGGCCTGATCCTGGCTTTCGACGCCGTCGCCAACCTCCCGGCCGCCCAGCGTCCCCAGGCCCTCGCCTCCGGCATCTCCATCGTTATGGTGAACACCTGGTCGGGCCTCGCCACCGCCATTCCGATCCTGCTGCTCCATGGCCTGCTCGCCATGCAGTCCGAACGCCTCCAGGAAGAGATGGAAGAAAAGGCCGTAAAGGTGATGAACCTCCTCTAAGAAAAGCGTAAGGGCGCGGTTTCCGCGCCCCTAACCCTTTTTACAAGGCAAGGCAATGAAAAAAGCAAGATCAAAAAAACACCACGCCAAGGAACTGGATCTCATTCCGGTCATGAATCTGTTCTCGATTCTGGTGGTCACCGTCATCTCCATGGCCCAGTTCGAGAAGATGGGCGTCCTGGAGTTGTGGCTGCCGGAACGCGGCCCTGCCCAGGAAAAGCCGATGGAGGACGTGGATCCCGGTCTGCTGAACCTGACCGTGATCATCACCGATAAGGGCGTGACCGTCGGAGCCGGCGGCGGCTTCCAGCCCACCATCTATTATCAGGAAGAAGTCGAGTACCGGAGCCGCTCCGACCAGAAGGTATTCCGCAAGGTATACGTTGCCGGCGAAGAGGTGAAGTCCCCGACGGACGGCAAGGTCATGACGCCGTACGAACGCGAAACCATCATGCTCAACTCCGTGGTGAAGAAGGATTCCCTGGATCCCGGCACCTATCAATACGCGGCCGTCGACCCCGACGGCAATGCGATGATGGATACCGCGGGCAACTGGTATGCCAGCGTTCCTCCGAACGGCGCCCTTTACCGGGTGGTCGGCGACGAGACCGTGAAGCGCATGGATCCCCGGAACGCGGCGTTCTGCAAAGTGGAGAAGCTCTCCGCCTACCAGGAAGTGGCCAAGACCCTGGAAAAGATCCACATGCTCTACAGCCAGAGGGATCCTCTCCCCGCGGACGTGGATGACGTCGTGATTCTCGCCGACGAGAATGTCATTTATGACAAGGTCATCCAGATGATGGATGCCTGCAAGTCCGCCGGCTTCGACCGCGTGGCCTTGTCCTTGATTGGAGGAGAGGTCTAATGGCCAAGCGCAAAATCAAGAGGCAGGCGGAAGCGGGCCTCATCATCACGTCGCTCATCGACGTGTTCGTCATCGTGCTGGTGTTCCTGTTGCGTTCGGTTTCCTCCGAAGGCAACCTGATGACCTCGGCCGATAACCTGGTGCTTCCCATGTCCCAGCGTTCCAAGTCCCCGACCGAGGTCTCCCTGACCATCATCGGCGACCAGAAGCACATCACCGTCGATGACGTGGTGTTGATGGACACCGAGTTGGTGCGCAAGCAGGACAGCCTCCTGGTCAAACCCGTTCTCGACGTGCTGAGCAAGAAGCGCGACGAAGAACGCAAGGCCGAGGTGCTGGGACTGATCAAGGAAGCCACCGGAAAGGTGGTGGTCCAGTTCGACAAGAACACCCCGTATGATATCGTCACCAAGATCATGGCGACCTGCGGCTACGCGGGTTACAACAACATCAAGTTCGCCGTGACCAAGAAGAACGAGGAGGGCTGAATGGCGCAGGATATGTTGGCGCCCCAGGGCGCGAAGGATCCCATCATCGAAAAGATGGAGGTGGAGTCCGATAAGCGTCTCGGGAAGTTCCTCGGCGTTTTCGCGATCATCGGCGGGGCCTTCGTGGGCTACGCGTTGACCGTGGAGGTGATGATCCCGGTGGCGCTGTACGCGACCACCAAGGACGACACGTCCCAGGTCGTGATGAAGCTCGCGGACGTGGAAAAGAAGAAGGACGAAGAGAAGAAGAAGAACAAGAACGCCCCTCCCAAGCCCCGCAAGAAGGCCGGCGGCGGCGGCAAACCGCGCGGACGGGGCGTTCCGAACGCTCCCGTGACCCAGGCGGCCTTGAAGCTGATCACCTCGCGTACGACTTCCTCCTCCCTGTCGAGCTACGACTTGATGAACCAGAAGTTCGCCAAGGATCTGGATAAGGTCATCAACAACGTGTCCGGCCTGACCAAAACGGGGCAGACCCGGCTCGGCGCCCGCCGCGGCAAGGCCGACGGCGGTTGGAACGAAGGCTACGCGGTCGGCGGTTCCGGCGGCGTGGACGATTTGTTGGGCGGTCTTTGGGGCGGCGACGCCGGTCCTCTCGGGGTGAAAGCCAAGGGCGGATTGGGGTTGAAGGCTCCTTCGGCTTCCGATATCGACATGGGCCAGGAAAGCGGCCAGCGTTCCACGGAGTCCATCCTCCGCGTGATCCGGCAGCATACCCCGGGCCTGCGTCATACGTACAACAAGTACCTCAAGACCAATCCGGGCTTCAAGGGCAAGATCACCCTGAAGTTCTCGATCGCTCCGAGCGGCGCCATCGTCGAACTCACGGTCGTGGGAACGACGACCGGAGTCAGCGAGTTCGATCAGGAGATCCGGGAAAAGGTCAGGACGTGGAGGTTCGAACCCGTCAAAGGCAAGTCGAACGACGTCGTGACGGTTCCTTTCACCTTCTCCGAATAATCGATTCCGTTCGGTTGAACGTCATGGAAACCGATGCTCCTCCAGGGGCATCGGTTTCTTATTTTCCGGCAACCCCGATTGCAGCGGAGCGCATTATTATGTTAAATTTTGCGGAAACAGGAGAATAACCCATGGATCACAATCGGATCAAGCTCACGGCGCTGGGATTCCTCGTTTTTGGAACGGTCCAGTCCTCCTGGGCGACGTATTCCCGCGTCGAGTCGATGGGAAAACGGGCCGATTTCTTCATGGACGACATCAGCATCTTCGACAACCCGGCCAATATGAACATCTTCCCGAATTTCCTGATCGGGGAACTGGGCGTGTACCGGCAGACGCCGGGGGACTCGTCCGCCAATGTCCGCCGCAATATCGACCCCGCCAATAGCTGGTTCGGGGGCATCTTCTCCTACTCCCTCTCCAAGAACAAAGAGTCCGGGAACCTCTATCCCCAGATCAGCTTGGGAGGCGCCTTCAACCGCGTGGACGAGGAATTGGCGGTCCTGGTCCCGGATTCGGCCGACCATTTCGCCGTGCCCGAGCCCGCCACCAACTTCGACGGGTTCCTGGGCATGACGCTTTCCAACGGCGGCATGCTCGGAACGCATGTCTACGTGGCCATGCAGGAGGGCGCCAACCTCAAGAACGGCGCCATCCAGGGCCAGGCGGATCCGGACATCAACGTCTACGTGCTGCGCGGGGACATCGGCCTGAATTGGCCCATCGCCCGCAACGTGGACGGCGAGCTGTCCTTCGGGACCGCTTCCATCAGCTACGGACCCCAATCCATCGATCCGGAGATGTCCTATTTCGTCAAGGGGCGGGCCTTCTCGACCCTGGAGATCATCAATGGCGAACTGGTCCCCATTTTCAATTACAGCGTCCTGAAGGCCCCCGGAAGGGAGCTGACCAAGCTGCATTTCGGCTTGGGCGTCAACGTGTCCCTGGACCGAGGTTTCTTTTGGCTGGGCGCCCAGGGCCTTTTCGACGAGGACAACAAGACGGACATGCAGACGGATCCGGCCACGGGCAAGGTCTCGTACAATCCCACCACCACCAATTCCAACACCGACCAGACGATCCGCGGCGGGATGATCTCCTTCGGGATCGAGCGCAACGTCTGGTGGGACTGGCTGGTGCTCCGCGTGGGCGGCCAGAAGGAAATCACCTACCGGGATCAGACCAGCACGGAGCCGGGGCAAAGCTTCAACTTCATCTATTCCAACCCCACCAACGACGGTTCGATCAATGACGGGGTGGGCTTCGGCATCGGCATCAATATCGAAGAGAAGCTGAAAGTGGACGCCACCCTGGCCGAGGATCTTCCTTATACCTTCGGGAACCTCTTCTCCGGACCCATCCACCACCTGATCTCCCGCATTTCCGCTACGTATTCCTTTTAGTATCTTGCGGGCCATGACCCGGCTCCATCCCTCCGCCCGGGCGGCCCTCCCGGCCGCACCTTCGGCCGGCTTCGCTCTCCTCATCGCGGGTTTGCCGGGCCGTTTCGCGCTCCGGGGCGCCCGGATCCCGGTCCTGGCGTCCGCCCTGGCCGTTCTCGCGGCCCTGTTGGCGGGCTGTGGATCTTCCACCGACACCATGCAGAGAAAGCTCGACGCCATCGCGACCCAGGATTTGCAGGACATCATGAAGGAGATTCCCGAGAAGGCCAAGGGCTCCGTTCTGGCCAAGCCATACTATAAGATTGATGAGTACCAGGAGTTCCACGGGGACACGGCGATCGTCTACCAGGCCAAGGCCACCTTGGTCTATTTCTACCTCGACCCCTCCCTGGATCTTTGCCAAGTGCGCAAGTACAGGTTCAAGACTTCCTCGGCCATCTGGGACAGGTACGAGGTGAAGCTCATGCATTTCCCGAAAAAATATTCTGGCGTTCCTCCTCAATAGTTTTTTAAAATAGGCTGGAACTGGGAAACATTAGTTTCTAGATTTTTTTGAACTCCCCTACGGTTAAGGAGGGATTCCCCTTTTGTTCGGCTTCCTTTCCAGCGACATCGGTATTGATTTAGGCACCGCCAACACCCTGGTCCATGTCAGCGGCCGCGGGATAGTCATCAATGAACCCTCCGTGGTCGCCGTCGAGCGGCGAACCAACAAGGTTTTGGCCATCGGGTCCGAGGCCAAGCGCATGCTGGGCCGCACCCCCGGCGAAATCATCGCCGTCCGGCCCATGAAGGACGGCGTGATCGCGGATTTCCAGATGGTGGAAAGCCTGCTGACACGGCTTATCCAGATAGCCCAGAAATACCCGTTGTTCTTCCTGCGGCCGCGCATCGTGGTCGGAGTGCCCTCCGGCATCACGGAAGTGGAAAAACGCGCGGTTCTGGAATCCGCCCAGAAGGCGGGCGCCCGGGAAGTCTACCTGGTGGCCGAACCGATGGCCGCGGCCATCGGCATGGGCATTCCGGTGGAAGATCCGAGCGGAAACATGATTATCGACATCGGCGGCGGCACCTCGGAAATCGCCGTAATCGCCCTGTACGGCATCGTTTGCGACGCTTCGGTGCGCGTGGGCGGGGATGAGATGGACGAAGCCATCATCAACTACCTGAAGAAGAACTACAATCTCCTGGTCGGCGAGGGCACGGCGGAGAAGATCAAGATGCAGATCGGGTCGGCCTATCCCCTCGATCATGAACTGGAAATGGAAGTGCGCGGCCGCGACCTGATGGCCGGCATCCCGCATACCCTGAAAATCACCTCCGCGGAAATCCGCGAAGCCCTGGCCGAACCGGTCAACGCCATCGTGGAGGCCGTCAAGCGGGCGCTGGAACAGACCCCTCCGGAGCTGTCCGCGGACATCCTGGAAAAAGGCATCGTCATGACCGGAGGCGGTTCCCAATTGCGCGGGCTGGACGAGCTGCTGCGCCAGGAAACCAACCTCCCTGTGAACGTGATCGACGATCCCCTGGTCTGCGTGTGCAAGGGCACGGCGCGCATCCTGGAGGATATGGACAAGTATTACAAAGTTCTGATGGAGGCGAGCCGGTAGTATGGCAAGGGTCCTGGCGAGCGCCGGAAGCGCTCGACGGACCCTTGCATGCAAAGTCCATATGGCAATGCTCCCAGCAATCGCCGGAAGTGCTCGACGGACCCTTGCATGCAAAGTCCATATGGCAATGCTCCCAGCAAGCGCCGGAAGCGCTCGACGGACCCTTGCATGCAAAGTCCGTATGGCGATGCGGACCAATGCGTTAAAGGATCCAGTCCCGCTTTGAACCCGACCCATCGCCTCTCCGGACCCTCACTGTGAGCATCTTCGACTGGTTCTTAAGGCTCTTCACCCTGGGGAAGGGCATCATTTCCCTGCTGCTTTCCATCGTGTTCTGCGCGGTCCTGATTTCGCTCAAGCCGCCGGAGCGGCAGACCTTCCACGACGTGATGATCAGCACGTTCCTGTATCCCGCGCAAGCTATACTTTCCCGCTTGAACCGCACCATCTTCGTGTTCAAGGAGAACGACGATTTGAAGCGCCAGAATACCGCCCTGCGCCTGGAGAACGATTACCTGGTGCAGGCCATCAAGGAGCTGCCGCGGGTCCAGGAAATGGAGGCCTTCGGCGAGCGCAGCCGGCTCAAGCTGAAGATGGCGCAGATCAGCGCGGACGATCCGGGCCGGTATTCCACCAATTGGGTCATCAACCTGGGCCGGGAAGATTCCGTGGACGTGAACATGCCCGTGATGACGGCCTTGGGCGTGGTGGGGAAGACGGCCAAGTGCTACCGCAGCCATTGCCTGGTCCAGGGCCTCAGCGATCCCAGCTGCAAGGTTTCGGTGCTGTGCAACCGCTCCCGGATCAACGGCATGCTGGAAGCCTGGCCGGGCGGCCGCCTGGTGGCCCGGTTTTCCGTGGATGCGGACGTGGCTCCGGGCGATACCCTCGTCACCTCCGGGATGGGCGGGGTCTTTCCCAAAGGCCTGCTGCTGGGCGTGGTTTCCGGGGATCATCAGGACGCCAGCGAGGGCGGGGACATCCTGAGGGGCCTGGAGGTCAAGCCGTTCCAGAACCCCCACCGCGTGGAAGAGGTTTTCGTGCTGCTCCGGCCGGATTCATGGACCTTGGGGAAGGAATGATGAGTTTCCTGAAAAGCATGAGCTTCCTGATCCTGGGCCTTATCCTGCAGCAGACCCTGGTGCAGATCATTTCCATCGGCTCCATCAAGCCGGACCTGGTGATGGTGGTGCTGGTGGCGGTTTCCATGCGCTACGGTTCCGTGGTGGGCTTGTTCAGCGGACTGACCATCGGCCTGATCCAGGACGTTTACGCCATCGAGGTCTTGGGAGCCAATGCCATGGCCAAATGCCTGGTGGGCTATTTCACCGGCCTGTTGGATGAAAAGGTCATCAAGGTCATGCCGGCCACCAAGGTGCTGTTCCTGGCGGTGGCGTTCATCATCCACGACACCATCTTCGGCCTGGCCGCCGGGTACCATGGCACGGCCTTTTTCCAGGCCCTGTTGACGAAAACGGTCCCTTCCGGCATCTACACCCTGTTGGTGGGCTCCCTGGTCTTCTACTTTCTGGTGGCCCCCTCCCGGTCCGAGGCCTGACCATGCAGGCGATCCCCTCTTCCCGGCTCGATGATCCCTTCTACCGCGGGGCCATCGGACGCAACATCGTGATCATCTTCGGATGCCTGCTGCTGGGGCTCACCTCGCGGCTGTTCTACCTGCAGATCATCAAGGGATCGTACCATCAGAAGCTGTCCGAGCAGAATTCCATGCGCCTGCAGATCGTGCACGCCCCGCGCGGCCTCATCTACGACCGCAACGGCGCCCTGATCGCCCGCAACCGCCCCTCCTACCAGGTGGCCCTGCTGCCCACCCGGTTGAAGGAGCCCAAGCGCGTCTTCGCCAACCTGATGCGCTTCCACGACAGCACGGGAACGCGCATTTTCGACTCGGCCCTGGTGGCCTGGAGCCTCGAACGGGGGAAGTGGAAGAAGTTCCAGCCGCTGGTCATCCTGGAGGACGCGTCCCCGGAAATCGTCGCCATGGTGGAAGAGCACCAATTGGACCTTCCCGGGGTGGTGACGGTGATGGATTCCCGCCGATCCTACCCCTTCGGCTACAATGCCGCCCACGTCATCGGCTACATGGACGAGATCAAGGAAGAGGAGCTGGAATCCTTCGCGGCCCACAAGGAGGAGACCGGGGACAGCCTGCCTTACGCCAAAGGGGACCGCATCGGACGCAAGGGGCTGGAGAAGTCCTATGAGCCGTTTTTCCGCGGCAAGGACGGCGTGCGCTATATCAAGGTGAACGCGTTCGGGAAGGAAATGGAGGTCATCAAGGAGATGCCCCAGGTGAGGCCCGTGCCCGGCAGCAACCTGGTCACCACCCTGGACATGGGCCTGCAATGCCTGGCGGATTCCCTGATGGGGGACTCGGTGCGCGGGGCCGTGGTGGCCATCGATCCGCGCAACGGGGAGGTCCTGGTGATGGCTTCCAGCCCGCGCATGGACGCCAACATCTTCTCGCTTTCCAAGGAGCGGCGATCCAAGGAATGGGCCAAGCTGGCCCTGGATCCCGCCATGCCCCTGAACAACCGCGCCACGGTGGGCGGCTATGAGCCCGGTTCCACCTGGAAGGGCATCATGAACATCGCCGGCCTGCAATCCGGCAAGATCCAGGTGACCGATCGCATGGCGAAGGCCTGCGGAGGCGGGTACCGCTTCGGCAACCGGTACTGGCGCTGCTGGGATCCCAAGGGCCACGGATCCATGGCCATGATCGAGGCGTTCACGGAATCCTGCGACACCTATTATTACCAGGAAGGCCTGATCATCGGGATGGACATCATCAACAAGGTGGCCCGGGAATTCGGTTTCGGGGACACCACCGGGATCGATCTGGACGAAGAGCGTTCCGGCATGCTGGTCGATTCCGCCAGCTATACCAGGAAATTCCACCGCCGCGGCTGGACCTGGACCCGCGGGCTGGTCCTGAACCTTTCCATCGGCCAGGGCCAGATCGCCACGCCCTTGCAGCTCGCCAATTACGCGGCCGGCCTGGGGAACGGGAAGTACCTGTTCAAGCCCCATTTCATCAAGGAGGTCCGCGACCGCGCGGGCAATACGGTGGAAACCTACAAGCCCGAGGTCCTGCACGAGCTGGACATGACCCGGGAGCAGCACGAGATCATGCTCAAGGCCATGGAATCGGTGGTGAACTCTCCCCACGGGACGGGAGGCAGGGCCAGGCTGCCGGACGTGATCGTGGGAGGCAAGACGGGCTCGGCGGAGAATCCCCACGGGGGCAAGACCCACGCGCTGTTCATCGGAGTGGCGCCCTTATACCAACCGGAATTGGCCATTGCGGTTGTGCTCGAGAACGTAGGCCATGGAGGTTCCATTGCGGCACCTATTGCAGGGGCGATTTTCCGCGAGTACTTCAGGCGGAAGATGGCCGGAGAAAAACAGCAAGTCCTTTGACCTGCCGATGCTGATCACCCTGGGCCTGATCATCGTGATCGGGATCTCCACGGTGTACTCGGCCACCTGGGACGAGCCGGGCAAGCATTGGCTCAAGCAGATCATGTACGTGGTGATGGGCATCATCGCCATGGGCGGAATCTACCTCGTCCCCCCGAAGATCTTCTACGCCATGGCCTATCCGGCCTGGGTGATCTCGCTTTTCCCGCTCCTGTACATCATCATTTTCAAGGCGAACTCGGTGGAGCGGTGGATCGCCCTGCCGGGCGGGTTCAACCTGCAGCCTTCGGAGCTGACCAAGGTGGCCCTGCTATTGGCCATGGCCCGGCTGCTTTCCTTCCAGCCTATCACCCTGTCCCGGCCCAAGACCGTGATAGCACCCTTCCTGCTCTTCATATTCCCCTTCATCCTGGTCCTGAACCAGCCCAACCTGAGCACGGCGCTTTCCTTCGTGGCCATGATCACGGTGATGGCTTACTGGTCGGGGCTCACCTTCCGGGAAATCTTCCTGCTGGCCTCGCCGGTGATTTCCGTGGCCCTGACCTTCCATCAATTGGCCTGGGCCCTGATGTTCATCGTCCTCATCGCCATCATCGTCGTCAGCCGCATCAACCTCAAGGTGGGAGCCCTGCTGCTGCTGGTCAACATCGTGGCCGGGTACGGAGCCATCTTCGTATGGAACAAGGTGCTCTATGAGCATCAGCGCGGGCGCATCATGACCTTCATGGATCCCCAGCGGGACCCCCTGGGAGCCGGCTATCAGGTGCTGCAGTCCAAGGTGGCCATCGGCTCCGGCGGGCTGCTGGGGAAAGGGTTCCTGAACGGGACCCAGACCAACCTGAGCTTCCTGCCGGAGGAGCATACGGACTTCATCTTTTCGGTTTTCTCGGAGCAGTTCGGGTTCCTGGGCTGCGTGGGGGTGCTGGCCCTTTACCTTTTCCTGTTGCACCGGATCCTCAGGGTGGGTTCGGACGTCCGCAACCGCTTCGTGAGCCTGGTGGCGGTGGGGGTGGCCGGGATCCTGGGCTTCCACATCATCGTGAACATATCCATGACCATCGGCCTGATGCCGGTCACCGGCCTGCCCTTGCCTTTCATGTCCTACGGCGGATCGTTCATCATCTCCTGCCTGCTGATGGTCGGCTTGCTGGTCAACCTGCGCGCCCATGGCCACAATCTTTAGCGCCGCCTCCGCCGCGCTCTCCTCCCTGTTCATGCCCGCTCTGTGCGTGCATTGCCGGCGGGATCGCTGGATGGGAACGCCCTTGTGCCGGGCATGCCTCCGCAAGGCGGCGCCTTTGCGGTCTCCCGTGTGCGGATTCTGCGGCTTGCCCGGCTGCGGAGGAACCCATGAGGACCTGGACGAGGACGGCCCGGTTTCGTCCCTGCGCTTCCTGTTCCGGATGGGACCCCAGCTTTCCACCCTCGTCCACGGCTTCAAATACCGGCGCATGCTCCGGCACGTCCGTTTCCTGTGCGCGTATTTGCGCTACCGGCCGGATCTGGCCGCCTGGGCGCGCGCGTACGATGTCCTGATCCCCGTTCCCGTCCACGCGGTGCGGAGGCGCGAGCGCGGCTACAACCAGGCCGAGGAGATCTCCCGGGAGGCGGCCCGGTACCTGGGCCTGCCCGTCGCCGCGGACGTACTCGTCCGCGTCCGGGCCACGGGCAGCCAGACCCAGCTGAACCGCCGGGAGCGGGGAAGCAACCTGGCGCATGCCTTCGCCTGCAAATCCCCCGGGAGCATACGGGGCAAGCGCATCCTGATCGTGGACGACGTGTTCACCACGGGCGCCACCGCGGCGCGGTGCGCGGAATCGCTCAAGTCGGCCGGAGCGGCGGAGGTGGGCGTACTGGCCCTGGCCCGGGTCGAATCCGCCGCCGATCGCGACGACTTCGCGCTGGAAATGGAAGCCGTTTCCAGCTACGCCATTTGAGTCTCCGGAAAGTTGCGTTTCCGGAAAGCTAGGCGTCCGGTAAGCGGACGATCGGGGGCGGGCCGGGGATTCTTCGGCGCGGAGGGTGAGGGACTCGAACCCCCAAGCCTTTTGGGCGGCGGTTTTCAAGACCGCTGACTTACCAGTTAGCCTAACCCTCCAGGCCGCCAAACTTGGACGAAAGTTAGCTTATGCGCCCGTATCGCGCAATGGCCGGCCGGTTTTCCGGGCGCCTATTGCCCTATCGCTGATCGCCGATAGGCCTCCCGGAACCGGGCCGCGCCCGGGAGATCCGCCCCGCAGGGCTTCCGCTCTTTGACTTCTTACGGCGCCGTTTGCGGAAGCGCGATTCCGCCAAAGTGAAACTTCGGAACTTTTTAAGGAAACCCTTCCGGCGATTGGGCTATAATGGTGCTGATTGGCCGGCAAACCGGCGCATGGCCTCGGCTACATAAGGAGAAGCGTGATGCTTAATTTCACCCGCAAGCGGAACCCGTTGCTGTTACCCTCGGTGCTATCGATGGCCCTGGCCTTGATGTTTTGCGAGCCCGGCAAGTCCCTGGATCCGACCCCCGCCGTGGTGGTCACGCCGGAGGACACGGGGAAGGTCGCCAAGATCGAACTGGTCTCCGCGCCCGGCAGCGTGCTGCCCACGGACACGGCGACCGTTTCGGTGAGCATCACCGACTCGGCCACGGGCGGGTCCATCAAGGCCAAGCTGGCGATCACCAGCACCCAATTCGCGATCCTGTCCGCCTCGGCCAACAAGGAACTGGCCCTGGATTCGGTGCCCCCGGACGGCAATGCGACCTTCAGGATCGCCGGAACCACGCCCGGGAACGGCACGGTTAACGTCCGCGTTACCTCCGGGAACAAGATCCGGAACCTTTCCATCCCCGTCATCATCACGGAAAAGCCCATCGCCCCCAAGGTCAAGGAGACCCTGCCCAAGTCCGTGGCCGCCAAGGAAACCACCCTGGTGGCCTTCACGGTCGTCGATTCGGCCCAGGAAAGGCCCCTGGCCAACGCCGTCGTCACCGTCACCAGCGCCAACTACACCATCCTGAACGCGAAGACCGCGGATACCGCGTCCACGGACACCACGGGGACGGACGGCAAGGTCGGCTTCCGCGTCTATACCGCCATGGCCGCCGGGGCCGGCACCCTGCAGGTCAAGGTCAAGACGGCGGCGGGAATCACCCGTTCGGCTTCCTACACGCTCCCCATCACGGAGGATTCGGCCCAGGACCGGCCGCGCAAGATGGTCTTCACGGCCCTGCGCTCCAGCTTGCGGGCCGACGGGACCGATTCCACGGAACTGCGCGTGCTCGTCAAGGACGACAACAACAATCCGCTCCCCAATGAAAAGCTGTCTTTCACCTCCACCGGCGGCGTGGTCCGCGCCGCGGCCACCACGGACGCCTGGGGCGTCGCCAACACCGTCCTGAAATCCGAACGGGTGAACAAGACCGTGATCGTGACCGCGACCCTGGAAAAGACCGGGGCCACGGCGCAGCAATCCGTGTCCTTCGACGGCGTGACCATCAATATCCTGCCTGCAAAGCGGGTGCTCATGACCGACAGCATCGATCCCGTCCTGTTCGAGCTGCGGGACGGGGGCAACGTGCCCATCTCGGGAGACTCCATGGAAATCGTCGCGAGAGGCGCGTTCAAGGGATTCGGCCTGGCGGGACCGGACTCCATGCTGGTGGTGACGGACACCAAGGGCCAATACCGCACCGCCATCACCAGCACCACCGCCAAGAGCATCAACATCGTGGCCAGGGCGCTGGGCACCAAGAGCGAGGAAACGGTCGCCTTCTCCAACCGGATCCTGACTCTCTCGTCGTCCAAGTCCAGCATCAGCGGGGACGGCCTCGACCTGGTCGCCATTACGGCGACCCTGAAGGACGGGGACAAGGTGGCCATGGCCGGCGCCGAACTCCGTTGGACCACCACGTTCGGATCCTTCACCACCGCTCCCATCAACTCCACGGACGGCTCCGGCCAGGCCAGCATCGTGTTGAAAGCCCCCCGGGGATCCGGCTTGGCCGTCGTGAACGTGGAGGCGTTGACGAAAACCGGCAGCAACCGGGACCTGGTCGCCAGCGGCAACGTCACGATCTCCGTCAAGTCCCTCAAGGTGGCCCGCATGGTCCTGAAGGTGACCCCGGACAACATTCCGGTCAAGACCGGCGAGACCAAGCTGATAGCCATGGCATACGACAGTTCCAACAATTACATGGCCGGGGTGCTGGTCGGATTCAAGATGATCAAGGGCGCGGGCGGCGGCGATGAGACCATCACGCCTCCCGTGGACTACACCAAAGCGGGCCAGGCGGAAGCCGTTTTCAGGGCCGGCGGCGTCATCAGCCTGTACCGCGGCGTCAAGCTCGCCGCCGTGGCCCTGGACATCTCGGGGACCGACACGCTCGTCATCGCCTCTTCGGATACCATCGGGCTCACCGTTTCCGGGCCTCCGCACCGCATCAGCGTGGGAGTGAACATCCTCAAGGGCGAGAACCCCAACGACGGGACCTTCTCGTTGCCCACCGCGGCCGTGGTCACGGACGTGAACGGCAACCTGGTCGCGGACGGCACCCCCGTCAATTTCAGCACCACGCCCACCGCGGCCTTCTATTTCGGGGAGAGCTGGAAGCCCATCAACGATTGGCCTTATTACGTCCTGGGCGACACCGTCTGGTACCGCCTGCCCTGGTCGGATTACAACTCCAACAAGAAGCTGGACGCGGACGAGGAGGTCAGCGAGTTCGACCCGACCCGGAGCCGTCCGTACCGGGGAGAGGACCGGGACGGCAACGGCGTGATCAACCTGCCTCCGGAAGTCTTCGACGACATCAACAATAACGGGGTCTGGGACGAGGACAATGCGGAGCCGCTCATCCAGGGGCCCGCGGACACGTCGCAAAGGGCTCCCGGCTTCGTGGACTTCAACAGGAACGGCATCCGGGACACCACGGAATCCTTCTACGACTACAACAACGACGGGAAATGCCAATGCGCCGGCCAGCGGGACGCCTCCGGCAACCTCTATGAAGTGACCTACTTCGGGAGCACGGCCAACCATCCCTTCCCGGGAGAGGTCTCCGTGGGCATCCCCCGTTCGATAGTCACGAACGCGGGCAAGGCGACCACCAAGATCACCTACGTCCAATCCATGGCGCGCCACGTGGAAGTGCGGGTCACGGCCGAGTCCAACGGCATCCAATCCTTCGTGGACGTGTGGCTGCCCATCGTCTCGGATGACAAGTGAGGGATGGCATGAAAAGTCGCGTTTCCATCATGACGCTGGTACTGCCGGCAATGGGGTTGTGCTTCCCCCCCGGCGCGCCGATGTCCGATTTCGGCCCGTCGCAGGTCTCCCTGGCGGCCTATTTCGATCACAGCGGCCAGGACCTTTTCGACGATCTCTCGCCCTCGGTCCTGAACTCCACCGGGCTCAGCCTGGACTACGGCCCTTGGTCGTTCCTCCAGTTCGGCCTGTTCGGAGGAGCGACCGAATTCGACGTGGGCTTGCCGGACGCCCGGGTCGCCGATCCGGACGCCTTCGCCTACAATTCGGACTACAGTTTCTCCGCGGGCGGGAGCCTGAAGCTGGCCACCCCGCGTTTCGCTTCCGGGACCACCCGGGCGGTCGCGTTCGGATCGGTCACCTACGTCAAGAGCGAGGACGTGCCGGGGAATTCCAAGATGGGCCTGGTCTACGATGCGGGCGCCTCCATCCAATACATGTTCCTGAACCGCGTGAACTTCGTCCTGGGCGGCGAGTTCTTCACCATCGAAGGCGAGCAGAAAGCCGCGGCGGGAGGGGACGCCGTCGCCTTCAGCACCTCCGCACCCGGGGGGAACATCGACTATCTCCGCGGCCTGGTGGGGCTGGAATACTATTTCAAGGGGAAGAACCGCCCCTTCGTCAGCATCGCCTTCCGTCCCACCGGGAACGTAGGCTGGCATGACGACCTGGGCCTGCGCAACGCTTCCATTTCCATCTCCCTGGGGGCCATGGCCACCCTGGGAAAGGAAGCCCCGGACGCGGGCGAAGAAGACGCGGGAATGATCGACCAGTAGCCTTGCGCCGGAGGCGCCCCGCCCGGGGCGCGTTCAGCCGTTGTTCAGCAGCCAGTCCTCGACCACGTCGAGGAAAAGCTCCCCGTCCCGCTTCCCGTATTCGATCAGTTCCTTGGCGTATTCCCCGTCGAAGAGCAGGTAGCTCAGGAGTTCCGAGGAAATCCAGCCGCCGAAAAGGTAGCGCAGGGTCTTGGGAAAGCGTTTCCGGTACTTGGACGCGATGAGGCTGAAGTCCAGCATGGGGCCCACGCGGCAGAGATCGATGACCCGCACGTCCCGCTCCGATTCGTTGACCTTGGTGGCCAGGAGGTTGATCCGGTTCATGAACTGCGAATCGATATCCACCGCGTCCAGGAACATCGAGTCGAGCATGGTGGCGGCGATGCGGCCCAGGGTGGGGGCGACGTTCGTCTTCTGCGCATAGGAATCGCCGCGGAGGCTGATGTTGACGATGCGCTCGGCGCCCAGGCGGATGGCCGCGTTCAAGGGGGTCATGTTGCGCAGGGATCCGTCCCCGTAGAAGTGGCCGTCCATGATCACGGGAGGGAAGATGAGGGGGACCGCGCAGGAGGCCATGATATGCTCGGTGGTGAGCGAGGTGCGCACGCCCCGGACCGTGGGCCGCTCCCAGGAGGGGCAGGCCTCGCGGGTCTGGAAGAAGGTCACGTTCTTCATATCGGTGTAGTCGAAACAGCTGAGCGCCAGGGAATGGTCCGGCAAGGTGCGTAGGCGCTGCTGGACCTGGCCCATATCGGTGTTGCGCTTCAGGTATTCGTAGAGCGGGGCCGTATTGAGCATGGCGTTGACCAGGGAGGCGTCCGACCCATGGTTGCGCTGATGGCGGGAGGAGCGCAGCAGGCGGACCAGGTTCTTGACCACCGCCTTCAGATCGGATTCGAAGATCTGGTCCGGGGTGAGGGTGGTCCAGAGATGGGAGATGGCTTCCACGCCGCTGGCGTAGTTGGGCGCGGATTGCATCAGGCGCACGGCGTTGATGGCCCCGGCGGAGACGCCCACGATGATTTCGATCTGGCCGTTCCTGCGGAATACGTCCTGCCATGCGCTGAGGATGCCCGCCTGGTACGCGCCGCGGGCCCCGCCTCCGCTCAAGATCAAAGCGACCTTTTTCCTGGCCATCTTCCTTGCCCGCCCCCTGCCTTGTCCCGGAAGCCTCAGGCCGCCCGGTAGGCCATCTCGGCTTTCCTGGCCTTGGCCGCCTTTTCGCAGGCCGTCAGCCAGTCGCGGATGAGCAGGGCCGCCAATTGGCTGGCATGGATGCTCGAGTATTCGCGATGGACGAGCATGATGGAGAAGGCCAGGCCGCGCGCAGGGTCGTCCTTCAATTTCACGTACCCGATGAACCAATCGAAGCGGCCGCGGGTCTCCTCGCCGTCGAGCGATCCGGTCTTCCCTCCGGCCTCGATTTTTTCCAGATGGCCGGCCCTGAGCACCGAATGGAAGCCTTTGCGGGCCGTGCCCGTGCGGACCGTGGCCTGCATGAATCCCTGGAGCGCGCCCAGGTTGGCGGGGGAGACGAAATAGCCGCCGGTATCGGAAGTCACCGGCCTCTCGGCGCCGGAACCCAGGTCCACGATGGTGCGGGCGAAAGAACAGGGGCGCAGGCGGCCGTCATCGCCGGCGCCGCGGGCGATTTGCAGGGCATGCCAGGGGGAAATGGTGGTCTTGGCCGTGAATCCGCAGGCCGCCTCCGCCAGGGAGAAGCCCGAGTCGGGGAATTCGATGCGGCTCTTGGCCACGCAGGAAGGCAGGATGGCCCGGTTGAATCCCATGCGGGAGGCGGTGGCCCGCAAGGCCTCCGGACCCATGGAAAGCCCGAGCATGCCGAAAGCGGGATTGACGGACTTGGAGAACGCCTCCTCCAGGGTGATTTTCGGATAGCGATGCTGGCCTTCGGTCCGCAATTGCCGCTTATAGAGGGTGTGGTACCCGCCCAATTGGGGAATGCTGTCGGTCAGCTCCCGGGCTTTGCACTCCAGGGCCGCGGTGGCGGTGAGGATTTTGATGAGGGAGGCGGCGGGAAAGCCTCCTCCGTACGCCAATCTGGGGGCCCCGGTGATGACCGAGTCCTCCCGTTCCCCCATGGCCAGCACGTGGCCGGAGCGCAGATCCGCGATCATGATGACTCCCGTTTCCGGGCGGTAACGCTCCAGATACACTTTGACCCGGGCGTTCAACAGGGAATCGGGGGCGTAATCCGCGACCATGGCATTGCCTTGGAAGTCGAAGGTGTCCGGCCGGGGATAGTTGCGCATGGGCGTCTGCCAATCCGCGGCCGTGGCGGCTGCGGCGGGCACGTCGGCGGGCGGCTCGGCCCGGAAGCGGAACGGATTGCCCGGAACGAAGGCCGCGGCGGCGGAAATCCCCCCCCGGGAATCCTTCGCGGCCGGGGCGGACGGGGACCGCGAATATTTCTTGAAGGCCAACAGGGAAGCCAGGGCGCAGGCCACGGCCAGGCCGCGCAGGATGAGGGTCCGCTGCTTCCTGCGGGCGGGATGGTAAGAGTGCCGGCGATGGGGTCCGCCGAAATCGTAGCGTTGCAGTTTCAGGGCAAGGTCCTCCGGGAAATCCCAATGCGGGCGCGGCGCGGAAAAAACAGGCGCGACTCTTCCAGTTTAAGATTTTTCCGGATGGAAAAATAGGAATAAATGCCTTGCGGGTCCCGGCCCGCGGACCTTGCCCTTCCCTTGACCGGCATGGGCCGGCCCGGGATTCAAGCCGCGGGAGCGGCGGCCGGCGGCGCGGAGGGCGGCAGGAAGATGGCGCTCCGGTAATACCGGAGTTCTTCCAGCGATTCGCGGATGTCAGCCAAGGCGAGATGGCTTTCCTTTTTCGCGATGGGCGGAAGCTGGGGATACCAGCGGCGGGCGAGCTCCTTCACGGAGCTCACGTCGATGATGCGATAGTGGAAGAACCGGTTCAAGTCCGGCATCAAGCGATCGATGAAGCGGCGGTCCTGCCAGACGGAATTGCCGCATAGGGGAGAGGTCTTGGGCTTGCAATGGGCCGCCACGAACTCGAGGGTTTTCCGCTCGGCGCCGGCCACGCTTTCCGTGGAGGCCCGGACCCGGTCCAACAGGCCCGATTGCCCGTGATGCGTCTGGTTCCATTCGTCCATCTGCCGGAGCACCTCCTCGGGTTGGAATACCGCCAGGTTGGGCCCTTCCGCCAGGATGTTCAGTTCCGAGTCGGTAACCAGGGTGGCGATTTCCAGGATCTGGTCCCGCAACGGGTCCAGGCCCGTCATTTCCATGTCCACCCAGACCAGGTTATTTTCCACTTTCCGCCCCTTTTCCTATCTTTTCGAGCCGCCTGAGCCGCCTATAGTCTATGCGGGAGCGGTGGCTGGAAACATAGCAAGGCCTGCAAGGGACAAAATGGACAAGCACAGAGAAGTCGTCATTACCGGAATGGGATTGGCCAGCCCTGTTGGGCACACTCCCGAAACCTTCTTCGCCAACCTCCTGGAAGGGAAGTCCGGCGTGTCGAATATAACGCGTTTCGACACATCCGCTTACGCGGTTCATTTCGCAGGCGAGATCAAGGAGTTCGACGGCTCCCGATGGTTCGACGCCAAGGAGCTGGGCCGGACCAGCCGGTACATCCAATATATCGTCCATGCCGCCCTGCACGCGGTGGAATCCGCCGGCCTCAACCAGGGTAAATTGGACGTGACCCGGGCCGGCATGGTGCTGGGCTCCGGCATGGGCGGTATCGAGGTTTTCACGGAAAACGCCGCGGCCCTGGAGACCAAAGGCCCCAAGCGCGTTTCGCCTTTTTTCATTCCCATGTCCATCACCAATATGGGCAGCGGCATGGTGGCCATGCGCCTGGGTTGGCGCGGGCCCAACTGGTCGGTGTCCTCCGCCTGCGCCACGGGCAACCACGCCTTCTCCACGGCATCGGACCAGATCCGCATGGGCCGGGCGGACGTGATGCTCGCCGGGGGCTCCGAAGAAGCCGTTTGCGCCGCTTCCCTGGCCGGTTTCGCCAGCATGCGGGCGCTTTCCCGCCGGAATGACGACCCCGCCACGGCCTCGCGGCCTTTCGATTCGGATCGCGACGGGTTCGTGCTGGGAGAAGGGGCCGGCGTGCTGGTCCTGGAGGCCCGGGAACACGCGGAACGGCGCGGGGCCAAGATCCTGGGCGTGCTCCGGGGCTTCGGAAACAGCTGCGACGCCTATCATATCTCCGCTCCCCTGGAAACGGGCGACGGGGTGTGCCAGGCGGTGGAAGCGGCCCTGCGGGAGGCCGGCGTGGACAAATCCGAAATCGGCGTGGTCAACGCCCATGCCACCTCCACCCCCCTCGGGGACGTGGCCGAGGTAAGGGCCATGACCAAGGTGTTCGGACCCCATTTGAAGCGGATGAAGGTGCATTCGACCAAGTCCATGACCGGGCATTTGCTGGGCGGGGCCTCGGCCATCGAAGCCATCGCCTTGGTCATGACCCTGAACTCCGGGGACGTGCACCCGACCCTGAACGTGATGAACCAGGATCCGGAGATCGATATCGACTGCGTGCCGAACAAGAAGTCCAGGACCAATGCCCGCTTCGGCATCTCCAACAGCTTCGGGTTCGGGGGGCATAACAGTTGCATCGTGATCGAGAAGGGGGCTTGAAGGCGCCGGGAACCGCCGGCAATCCGAAGCGGGTTCCCTCATCCGTCCGATTCCCGCCGCTAACGCTCCATTAGGGAAACCCCGATGCCCAGACTCAGGGCGGGATGCCAGCCCGGAGTGAGGAATCCCCCCTGCGCATACTGCATGGTCAATCGGCCACGCAATCCCAGTACGGGCTTGGGAGGCCCTAAAGCCAAGAATGCGGTCGCCGCGTCGCGGTCGTAGTCCGCGCCGGGTTGGGTGAGAAAAGCGCTGTACCCAATCCCGAGGAAACAGGCGGAGGAGGGGGAACTGATGAATGGCCGGGAGAAGGCGAGCTCCGCGTTCCGTCTTCCCGGCGAGAATTCGCCGTAGTTCACCCGGAAGTCCAGGATCAACAGGCAGAGGTCCGCGGAAAGGATACGCCGGTGGAATCCAGCGCCGATTCCGGAAGTGAGCCCGAGTCGTCGCGCCGACAGCCAGGAGCCGAACGGGCGGGCATAGGAAAGGGTGGCCTCGGTCCGGGAGTCCGGCGAACCCGCATCCGTGGCCGCTATATCCATGGCCAGGCCCTCCGCGAAACCGCCGGAGCCGGCCCATGGCGCGGCATCGATCAGAACCCGGTTCCTGGAAAGGCGTGTGTCGTGCGCGAAGTGGACGCCACCCAGGGAAGCATGTTCGCGGGAGGCGCTGTACCATAATCCATCGGACGCCATCGCCAAAGTAGGATGATCCAGATGCGAAACGCGCGCCGGATCCATGCGGTGAACCCCCACCCAGGGAACGGAATCGAGGATGCCCGCCAATCTCGCCTGCAGGCTGTCCCGCGGCGCATTCCCGCTTCCCGAATCGATCAGGTCGATCCACCGATCCAGAACGTCGAGCAAACCCCGGCGCACCTCCGGCCCCGCGCGGCTGAGCATGTCTTCGGCATGGGTGCCCGTCTCGAGCACGACCAAGGCCGCGGGTTGACCGGGAAGAACGCGATCGAACAGGCGGACGGAGTGGTTGGAACGGATCAGCCAGTCCCCTGAACCGTGCACCATGAGAAGGGGCGCTTTTACGGCCGCGATTCGGGAAGCCGGAGCCCCGCCGCCCATCGCCATGGCTCTGGGCATGCCCGCGAAGACCATATAGGCGATGCGCGCATAGCTTGCGCGGCCTATCGCGTATCGGCCGGAAATGAGGCCTTCCAGGGGCTTTCCCGGATCGCTGCTCAAAAGCATGTTGATATCCCCCACCCTATAAGGAGGTGCGACTGCGGTTACGGATTCGAGGGGCGGAGCGGCGGATGAGGCGGCGAATTGGATCACGGTTTTCGCGCCGATCGAGAATCCCAAAGCGTGCATCCGGGGATGCCGATCGCGGATGCGGAGGCTGTCCACCAGTTCCGCCAAATCCGCGCTTTCGTCTTCGCCCCAACCGTACAGGGGATGGTAGGATGCCTTTTCCCCATGTTGGGGCGGATCCAGGATCAGGACGGAGAAGCCCCTTTCCCGGAAATGCGTTTTCAGCAGTCCGAACTCAGGGCTGCAATTGTGCTGGGTGAATCCGGGCACCATGAGGACGATGGGACTGCCGTCCCCGGCATCACGGTACTCATACCGGAGATCATCCAGGATCCGGATATCGTCCACGCAGGCCGCGGGAACGGCGTGCCAGGCCAGGGACAAGAGACCCACCAGGCAAGCCGGAAAACCGATCCTGAATCGCATGGGAGAAATATATATGAATTATCTAAAATTGTTTCTGTTTCAATATAATCTATCGGATGGGAACAAATGATAGAACATCCCATAACACGCGGAACACCCGGATCGAAGCGCGAAATCCCTCCATGGCCGGAGCGCTGGAATATTTTTTTGTGATAAACAGATAACATTAATGCATTTGTGTTTACACTTATACTTGTCTTCTCCATTCGCGACAAACACGGTGGACGTTACTATTTGAGAAAGAGGATCCCATGAGCCATACCCTCCGCCGGATTCCCGCGGCGCTCGCATTCGCTTTGTCCGCCCTGGCGCTTTTCGCCCATGCGGAGGCCCCTGCCGCCCCCGCGACCCCTCCGTCCATCGACACGGCCGAGCATGATTCGACCGCGGACAGGAGAGCGGCCGATTCGACCCGGCAAGTCGCCCAGTCCTTGAATGCCCAATCCCTGAAAACCGAGTCGGCCGCGGACTCTTTGGGAATGGATTGCGAAGCGCCCGAGTTCACCTTCAAGCGATTGACGCCGCGCTCTTTTCTGCTCTATGCCAAATCGAAGAAGGACGGCCGCTTCAAGATCTCGATTTATGCCCTTGTCGACGATACGTCCTCCCGTCCCAGACTCCTGATCGGAATACCGGATACCATCCGAACGGCCCCGGAGCCCGGAAACCCTTACGATGTATTCTTCCGGAGCCTGGGTCCGGTATTCCTGAAGGGAGGAAAGGTGCGGGTGGCCTATGAGGCGATAGGGAGCAAGGTTTGCTCGGACAGGATGAGCGGATTCCAAATCGTGACCGTGGTCCCGGAACACCAATTGGACATCGATGCGGGCTGGATCTATAATCTGGAAAACGACGGCCATTGGGACGCTTCCGGTGATTTCGGGTTGTCGGCCTTGTCCCACTTCAACCAGCATGTATCCGGTCTGGCCAATTTCCATTTCGCCTCCCTGGGCAGGATAGACTCGGCCCGGGACTCCGTCGATGCCGATAGCGGAATTGAGAATCCGTTCTTGAGCCGGGCCGGTTCCCTGGCGCTGAACCTTTCCGTTGAAGTTTCTCCTGAGTTCCAATTTTGGAAAAGGAGGAATCCCGTATGGTTTTACCCGGTGAGCCTCGTCTTCGGCGGGGGCATAACCACGCCGCCGGGACAGAGCATCAGCGATTTCCGCCCGCGTTTTTTCACGGGCCTGGGATTGCGCGTGGACGATTTCAACGTGAACGGATCGACCCTGGACATGCTCAATACCACGGGATGCGTGCGAATGCTCGTCGCCTACGACAGGCTATACCAATGGCAGGATTCAGCGGGATCCTCCCTGGCCACGCATGAGGATTTCTACCGCCTCGTGATCGAAGGCGAGCTGGAGATCCCCGGTATCGGCGGAAAGGACCTGAAGCCGGCGGTGCGCGGTTTCATCGATATGCCCCTCCACCGCGTCCCCGGGTTAAGCCATTGGGATGCCATAGCCCCCGAGTCGACCTCCGGCCCCGGGACTTCCAGCCCCTCGCGCCTGAGCATCAGCCTGTTGATCCACGTTCAGATGCAGGTCCTGGAAAAACTCTTCGCGGCCCGGTAGGCGCGCGGTGCCCGGTTCCGGTAAAATCGTGCGGCCTGCGGCATTGTCTTTCTTATTGTGCAGCGGCCTGGGTGCCGCAGGCGCGGGCGATCGCGCCGCATTCGCGCGCCCGGAGCAAGGCCGCTGCAATGCGGACTATGCCTTGCTCTCGAAGGCCTCCTACCGGTGCGCCCTCGTCTACGATCTCAACGAGGATATCGTGGAAATCCCGGGCGGGAGAAACGTATACATCGATTCCATCCAATACCTGACCGACTTCCCGGCCTCCGAGAGCCGCAAGGTGTTCGTGGAGTTCGATTCGGTGGAGAATACGCAGTGGGTGGTCTTCCGGGGAACGAGCGCCCTGCGGGATTGGCTCGTCGACGGCGATGAGGGCATGATCGAAGATCCGGTTTTGAAGATCAAGGTTCATCGCGGCTTCCAGGCCGCCGCCGATAGCCTGTACCGGAAAATAAAACCGCGCCTCCGCCCCCGTTGCCCGATCTACGTGACCGGGCACAGTTTGGGCGGGGCCATGGCCGTATTGGCGGCCGCTTATATCCGCCGCGATCCTGCCACCCGGGACTGGTTGCGCGGGTGCATCACTTTCGGCCAACCCAAGGTGACCAACGGCCCGGGAACGAAGGTCCTGGAAAAGGAGATCAAGCTCATCCGCGTGATCGATCGCTACGATCCCGTCGCCAGGGTCCCGCCGGCGGACGGGTACCAGTTGCTGGCATCCGGACAGGATCTGTATGATCCCGACGCGAAACGGTACGGGCGCGGCCCGCCCGGTTGCGATGGGATCTTCACGTGCGCGGGCAAGTGGATATACGCCCTTTTCTCCGGGGATTCCACCACCCATTATTTCCACTTCGGGGAAGGCATCCACATCGATCCGGCCATGCTTTCGGATCCCGGGGTCCAACCCTGGTGCCGGCAAGGGGAGTCCGAAGACGATTGGAAGGAGATCAATCTTCTTTGGAGCGCGGGCGATCATTCCATGGTCCTGTACGATTCCATTATCTGCGGGCTGGCCCATGCCAAGGTGAGGCATCTTCCCCGCAGAAGCGCCTTGATTGGACGGATCTCCGCGCCGCCGCCGGCGCTTCTGGCCGTAGCGCGCGACGGTTACGCGCTTAGCGGGGAGCGCGCGCCCAAGGGCCGCTATCGGGTCCGGTTGCAAACCTTGTCCGAGGATAGCGCGGGCCGTAGAAGCGATTTGGCGCCGATCCAGGCACTTTCCGCCGGGGAGCCGGAGGGCCGCGCCATCTCCCTTCCGGCCGGGAAGTTGGCCGGGGAGAACGGCTATGCGCGCCTTGCCTGGGAGCGTTTGGATAGGACGAAGACGCCCATGGCGAGGGAGGGAGCCTATCTGGTCCAACCCCGCCCCGGCAATACTCTGCAATTCAGGGCGGGTTTCAATGTGTTCGCGCGGGGTTGGTGGCCTCTGAAACCCGAATTACGCCCGGATTTCGATCTCTATGCCGGAAGCCGCTGGAGCGCGCGCTCCATGGGGGCGCTGGATGTCCGCTTCATGGCGTTGGCCGCGGAAAACGATATCCATGCGGCGATCTACGGGCCGGCCGACGCATCCAATCCCTTCCTGCGGTCTTCCATCTTGCGGGCGGACCTATTCACGGATTTCCTATGGATACGGGGGCGATTCCTGCCCGGGGGGACGGCAGGCTTCGGAATCAAGTCCACTCCCGGGGGAGGGCGGGGCATGGTCGAATTGGAGCCGAGGGTATTCCTGGGCGCAGCCACTCCGAGGATGTTTTTTCCGGAGGAGTGGCTCTATTATCGCGCCGCTTTTGCCTATGATAAACTCTGGGACCGGGCCGGATCCGATCCCTGGCGCTATGACTTGAGCGCCCAATTCGACCTGCCCGTGAAATGGATGATCTTTCCCGGCGCGAAGATCGAAGCCGATTTGCCTTGGGATTTCGATATCTCCGAGGGGAATACGGATTTACGCTTCACCTTTACAGTCGGGCTCAACCTCAACGCCATCGCCCAGATGTTCCATTCGCGATAAGATTTGACGGCCCTGCGCGGGAAGCTGCGCGCCGGAAAGACCCTCGGCAAGACCGGCGGCATGCGTGGGAGGACGGCGGGGGAATCCCCGCCTCCTGCCCGATGATGCCTTTCGGCCGGGTTGATTAGGCGCTGAAGAGGGTCTTGCCGGACGACTTGAGATCGTCGCAGGCTTCCTTGATGCGCTTGGCCATGCCCTTTTCGCCCAGCTTCAGGAAGGAGCGGGGGTCGTAGGCCTTCTTGTTGCCGACTTCGCCGTCGACCTTGAGGACACCGTCGTAGTTCTTGAACATGTGTTCGGCCACGGGGCGGGTGAAGGCGTACTGGGTGTCGGTATCGACGTTCATCTTGATCACGCCGTATTCCAGGGTCTCGGCGATCTCCTCCTTGGTGGAGCCGGAGCCGCCGTGGAAGACGAGGTCGAAGCGGGCGTTGAACTTGGACTTCAGGGCGTCCTGGCCGTTCTTGAGGATGATGGGCTTGAGCTTCACGTTGCCGGGCTTGTAGACGCCGTGCACGTTGCCGAAGGTGGCGGCGAACATGTAGCGGCCCCCGGGCACGGTGGAGAGGGCCTTGTAGACCTCGACCATGTCTTCCGGGGTGGTGTAGAGCTTTTCGGCGGCGACGCCCGAGGTGTCGTGGCCGTCCTCTTCGCCGCCCACCACGCCGGCTTCGACTTCGAGGATGATTTCGTTCTTGGCGCACAGGGCCATCAGTTCCTTGGCGATCTTCATGTTCTGATCGAGGGGCAGCTCGGATCCGTCGAACATGTGGCTATTGAACAGGTTCTTCTCGCCCTTGGCGCGGCGGCGCTCGGTCTCGGCGATGAGGGGTTTGAGGAAGGTGTCGACCTTCTTGGGCTGGCAATGATCGGTGTGCAGGGCGATATAGACGTTGTACTTCTGGGCCATCAGGTGCACGTGGTTGGCCAGGGAGATGGCGCCGATCACCATGTCCTTGACGGTGGAACCGGAAGCGTGCTCGCCGCCGCCGGTGGAAACCTGGATGATGCCGTCGGACTTGGCTTCGGCGAAGCCGGCGAGGGCCGCATTGGCCGTCTCCATGCTGGAAACGTTGATGGCCGGATAGGCGTACTTGTTCTTGTTGGCGGTGTCCAACATATTGTTATAGGTTTTGAAATCCACTATGGGCATTGATCGGCTCCTTCTCGGCGATATGGCTCTAAATCAGAGGGTAAAATTACATCCGGCCGTGGACTAATGCAAGCGAAATGCCCTGTCAAACAGGGCATCGGGCGCGTTTTGCGGCACGGCGGCCGGGGCGGTGAACGGTTTAATTTTTAGTTTTCCCTGCATGGGGACGGACCTGCCAAATCGTGACACCGCGGCCGTGCCCGGCACGGCCGTGCCCGGCAAAAGCGCGGCACCGCCCGGCGAAGGCGGCAATCCCGTCAAGACCGGATCGGGCCCCAAGGTTTTCTCGATCACCCAATACAGCCGCAGCGTGGAGCGCCTCCTCAAGACCCAGGTGCCGAAGATCTGGGTCAAGGGCGTCATCACCCAATTGAACCAGCGGGGCAAAATCGCCTATCTCACCCTGGGGGAATTCGAGGAGGGGGACGCGCGGCCCCGGGCCGTCCTGGAGGTGACCATGTGGACCTCGGAACTGGAGATCTACAATCTCCGCTTCGCGCAACTCCCCGTCCCCCTGGCCCTGCGCGTGGATCTGAAGGTCGCGTTCCTGCTCGAAGCCAATTTCTACG
Organism: Fibrobacteria bacterium; assembly: GCA_035275285.1. GTDB lineage: Bacteria > Fibrobacterota > Fibrobacteria > UBA11236 > UBA11236 > Chersky-265. Next base: position 56,073 of record DATENA010000280.1, read on the forward strand.
TTCCCTCCGGCCGCTTCCAGCCGCGGGTCCTGGACATCGACGAGAAGTTCACCCTCGGCGAGCTCAGCCTCACCCGCCAGAAGATCCTCGAGCGCCTCCACAAGGAGGGGCTGATCCACAAGAACAAGGGCCGCGATCTGGGCGAATGGCCCCTGCGCGTAGGGCTCATCACCGCTCCGGGTTCCGCCGCTTACCATGACTTCACCACCGTGCTGCTGCATTCGGGCTTCTCCTTCCGGATCGCCTTCGCGGGCGCCAAGATGCAAGGGGAGGCCACCGAGGCCACGGTGCTGTTCGCGTTGAAGCAACTGGAGCGTTTGTCCCTGGACGTGATCTGCATCGTGCGCGGCGGCGGGGCCAAGACCGATCTGGTGTATTTCGATTCGGAGAGCATTTGCCGCGCCATCGCCGCCTGCCCGGTCCCGGTGCTCACGGGCATCGGCCACGAGATAGACAACTCCCTGGCGGACTTGGTGGCCTTCTCCAACAAGATCACGCCCACGGACTGCGCCAAGTTCCTGGAGCACAGGGTGGGGGAGTGCTACGGCCGCCTGGCCGGCATGGCCGGCGGGATTTCCGAGGCCTGGCGGATGGAATGCCAGCAGGCCTGGCATGAGCTGGCCCAGCGCGCCTCGGTGCTCAAGCTGAATTGGGAGGGCCGCCGGGGCACGGAGGAACTGCGCTGCCGGGACCAGGCGCGCGCGCTCGGTTCCCGGTCGCGCCAGGCCCTGCGGGCGGAGCGGCGCAAGCTCGATCTCAACCGCATCGGCCTGATGCGCGGGCCCAGGAAGATCCTGCGCTTGCAGCGCCTGCGCTTCGCCAACAAGACCCAGGCCATGGACCATGCCTGGGGGCGGCTCAAGGCGGACAGCGCGCACGCCCTGCGGGAAAAGTACCTGCGCCTGCGGGAGAAATCGGAGCGTTTGCTGGCCGGGGAGGCGGAGCGGCGATCCCAGGCGCGCCGCCTGGTGGGATCCTGGTGGCGGCAAGGCGCCCGGGCCGCGCGGGAGGCGCTGGCGCTCAAGGACCGGCTGATCCACGCGGCCGATCCCGCGCGCATGCTGGCGCTGGGGTTCAGCCTCCTGCGCGGAGGGGACGGCAGGCCGATCCGCAGCGTGGCCGAGGTGGCCCCGGACGGGATCCTGGTGAATCAGCTCAGGGACGGAACGGTGGAAAGCCGCGTGGTTTCGAAAAAGGAGTCGGCATGAAGGAAGACAGGAAAAGCTACAGCGAGGCCATCGCCCGGTTGGACGCCATCCTCGAGGACATCGATCAGAGCAAGGTGCCCATCGACGTGCTGGCGGAGCGGGTGGTGGAGGCCGCCGGGCTGCTCAAGCGTTGCAAGAGCGTGCTGACCGAAACCGAGGCCAGGGTCAAGGACGTGCTCCAGGAATTGGACGGGGAGTTCGGGGATGCGGCGGAAGACGACGGCAAGGACGACGAGGAGGACTGAGGCCTGGCCGCGGAGGAACGAGCCCCCATCATCTCCCTGGAAGACCGCCTGGCCGCGGACGTGTTCCGGAAATCCTATCGCCGCTTCCTGGAGCTGAAGCCGACGCATTATCGCTGGAGCCATCTGGCGCCGCAAAGCGTGGGCCATCTGCAGGAAGCGTGCGACGGGCATTGGTCGGTGGAAAAACTCGCCGATTATCTCCATTGCGCGCCGGACGAGGCGGAAGCCTGCCTGCGGAGGTTCAACATGTCGAAAAAAGTGAACGGGAAGGATACCACCGCCGGGCGCCTGCGCCAGGCCGCCTTCGAATGGATCGGAGAGGTGGCCGATCTGGACGAGAAGACGCGGTTGCATCTGGCCGACGGCCTCGCCAAAATGGTCGGTAACCAATTGTTCGTGGCCGCCCAGGCCAAGGAAGATCTCATGAAGCTCGCCATGGAGCTGGAAGGCGCGGAGGATGGCGCCGCGCCCAAGAGCGCCCCCAAGCCGGCCGGGGAAGACGCGCCCAAATGGGGCCCGCAATGGAAGGATTAACTCCATCATTGAACCGCATTAATCGGATCCATTCCCGGATGGATCAATGCCTTCGCTCCCGCTTCCCGTAAAGTTCCCCCTGCGGGTCCGCATCCGGCGTCTTTGCGGATTGACTTCGCAAAAATCGGCGTGATAAAATGGACACCATAATGCATGTGAACCCCGTGGCGGTGAGATTGAAATCCCGTGCCTGGCTGTTTCTTCCCGTCGCTTGCCTGCTGGCTTGCCACAAGAAAAGCGAGGCGCCGCCGCCGGAGCCGGATTCCAAGCCCGCCGTCGACTCCCTGTCCGGGACGGGAAGCGCGCCCGCGCCCGCCGCGGAACCCGACTCCGCTCCCGTGCCGGCCGCTTCTTCCGCCCGCCTGGAGTTCACCACGCGGCCTCCCGCCAAAGCCTATCGCGGCAGACCCTATCTCTACCG
>DATENA010000281.1:0-26191 GCA_035275285.1 Fibrobacteria bacterium
TCGGCGGCAATGTATTTGCCTGTACTCCCGACGAACTCCCCCTTACAAAGTTCTTCATTTCAAACTCCGCTTCTCTTGTCCAAACCGCTCTTCATCCTACCTCAGGGTTCGCCGCGGTTTCCAGCATGAAAATGCATTCCACGATTTGCGCGGCCGCGCGACGGCTTTCCGCCAGCACTTCGATCACGAACAGGAACCATTCCCCGGAAGGGTCGCGATCCGCCAGGCGGCTTTCCTTGATCATGGGCCAGGTCTCCAGGCGCGCCATCACCTGATCCACGGTATAGTCGTCGCGCAGGAAGGGCTTCACCACCGAAAAGCGTTCCAGCGGCGGCGCGTCGCGCCATTCCGGTTCCCGGCCGCCTTGCCGTCCCAGCCAGCGCCAGACGCGGGCGGTCCGGTGGCTGTCCTCCCACAAACGCACGTGTTCAGTCCAGAGCTGGCTGTTCAGCGGGGGATTCGCGCCTCCGTGGGTCGCCCGGTAGGCCGCCCTCCGGAGGAAAACGTCCATGTCATAGTTCAGCCGCCATCGCCATTCGCGCATGCCGTTTCCGCGCTGCCGCATAGGGTGTCCTCCCCGGGAAAGAGGCGAGGTCCGCCGGTCCGGGCGGTCCCCCTGATCCTAAAAAACGCATTTTACGCGGCCGGGCGAAACGGGGAATCCGGAGCGGGGGAAACGAGGCGCGGGCGGGAATCAGGCGGTGCGGCCGTCTTGGCGGTGGTGGCGGATATACATCCAGGCGGTCAGGATGGCGGCTCCCGAGGCCAGGATCCACACCAGCAAATGCATGTAGCTGGCGATGAGATGGTAGTCGCGCCCCAGGGCATACCCGCCGTAAGCGAGCAAGGCGGTCCACACCGCGTCCCCGATCACGGTAAAGGCCAGATAAGGCAGGAAAGCCATCCGCATGGTGCCGGCGGGGATGTTCACGTAGGTGCGCAGGCCCGGGACCAGGCGTCCCAGCAGCACGGCCTTGATGGAATGCCGATCGAACCACTCCCCGGCTTTGCGCACGTGGGCGCTGTCCAGGCGGATCCAATGCCCATGCTTGGCCACGAAGGCTTCCAGCCTTTCCTCGCCCAAGGCGAAGCCCAGGAAGTACCAGGGCAGATGGCCCAGCAGGGAGCCCAGCAACCCGGCGAGCACCACCGTTTTCATGTCCAGGATGCCGATGGAGGCCAGGAATCCGGCCAGGGGCATGATGACTTCCGAGGGGAGTAACGGAAAAATGTTCTGCAGGAACATCAGCATGGCCAAACCCCATTCCCCGTTGTCGATCAGCCATTCGCGCATGATACCCACCGATTGCCGGCCGACCCCCGGAGCGCCTACCTACCATTTTTCCGATGGGCTGCGGTTCGAAGCCTATAAGTGAAAATACCGTTTTGCGCAGCCGATTGGGAAAGGATGCCGGTAAAAATCGGCGCGGGATTTTCCCGTCCCTGCCGCCGCAGGACCGGCGGGATCTGCCGCCGCGGGACCGGCGGGATCTGCCGCCGCGGGACCGGCGGAATCCGTTCCGGGAAGCCGGAAGCGCCCCTTGGGCCCGGGCGCCGGTTCTCCCGGCTTTTCCGACGCGAGCCGCAATGAACCGGGGATTTCCGCCTAAAACGGGCATCAAACTCCGAAAAATTGTGGAAAAGATCCTGGCCATCCCCTAAGATTGCTTCGCCGATATCCGCGGCCCGGAACTACATAAGGTTCCTGACCCGTCTTGACATCGGTTTGAGGCGTCCCGCGAGGAGGGCCGGGTTCCCGGAGGGAGCCGGCGGTTCCGGAGCGGAGCCGGATTCGAGCGCCCCGGCCACGGAAGCCGTGGGCGCGCAAGGAGCAGGATGAGACCCAGTCCAAGCGTCATCGTCGTCAAGCGTCTGATCGATATCTGCATCGGCCTCGTGGGGACGGGCGCATTCCTGTTCTTCTATCCCGTCCTGGCCATCCTGATCAAGCTGGAAAGCCGGGGACCCGTGCTGTACAGCCAGGAGCGCGTCGGCATCAACAAGCGCGATCGCAAGTTCCAGAACGGCTGGGAGGCGGAGGAGGCGCTGCCCGCCCGCAAGTCGGACGTGGGCGGCAAGCCTTTCGAGATCTACAAGTTCCGCAGCATGCGCACGGACGCCGAAAAGAACGGGCCCCAACTGGCCGCCAAGGGCGTGGACCCGCGCGTGACCAAGGTGGGCTGGTGGCTGCGCGCCCTGCACCTGGACGAGCTCCCGCAATTCTGGAGCGTGCTCAAGGGCGACATGAGCTTCATCGGCCCGCGCCCGGAGCGCGCCCATTTCACCGTCGAGTTCGGCCGCACCATCCCGCATTACCGCAACCGCACCCTGTGGGTCAAGCCCGGCCTCACCGGACTGGCCCAGATCACCCTAGGCTACGACGAGGGCCTGGACAGCGTGGTGCGCAAGACCTATTTCGACTACTCCTACCGCGCCTCCTTCAGTCATTTCGGTTCCTGGGCCCGCATGGAGTGGTGGGTGCTGCTCAACACCGTGGGCTACCTGCTGATCAAGCCCCGCAAGGAAGGCGACACCCGGGACCTGGCCAGCCTCAAGCGCGTCAAGGTGCTGAACCTGCTGGCCCACGCTCCCCGCAAGCATGGTAACCACAAGGTTACGGCATGGGTCAAGCTGGACCACGACGATCGTTCCGTGGTGCTGCAGGGCAAGGACCCCTCGGAGATCACCGCGCGCCTGGCGCGCCTGTCCGCCCGCGGCCTCAAGACCCTGGAAGTCTGCTACACGCCCCGCAAGGATTTCGACCTGGAGGACCTGGGCTTCCTGGTGGAGCTGGCCCACGGGGTCAAGCAGGTGGGCGGCCGCGTGGCCGTGCGCGACCCCAGCGCCCGCGTGCGCCGCATGCTGCGGGAAATCCATATGGACAAGGTGGTGGACCTGTCCCGGCCGCAGAGCCGCGTCCGCAATTTCCTGACCGTGGACGTGGAATGCTGGTTCCACGCCTACAACCTCAAGGAGAAGATCCCGCCCTCCACCTGGCATCTCCAGGAAACCCGCATCATCGGCAACATCGAACGCATCCTGAGCCTTTTCAGATCCCATGACACCAAGGCGACGTTCTTCGTGCTGGGCTGGGTCGCCGACCGCTTCCCGGAAGCGGTCCGGATGATCGCCTCCGAGGGCCATGAAATCGGGACCCACGGGTACTACCACAACCTGGTCACGGAAATGACGCCGGCCAGTTACGAAGAAGATTTGCTGAAGTCGTTGGAAGCCATCTCCAAACATACGTCCGAACCCGTCCGCGGGCACCGCGCGTCCAACTTCACCATCGTCCCCAGCACCTATTGGGCCCTGGAGATCCTGGCCAGGCACGGACTGGCCTACGATTCCAGCATCTTCCCCATCAAACGCGATCGCTACGGCATCCCGGACTATCCCAACCGCCTGCCCCACACCCTGCATCTCCAGAGCGGGGCCCGGTTGCGCGAATTCCCCATGTCCACCCTGGGGGTGGGCAGCAAGTTCCTGCCCATGTCCGGCGGCGGGTACCTGCGCCTGTTCCCCCACGTGGTCACGGAAAGCTTCATCGAAGCCTGCAACCGCAAAGGCCATCCCGCCATGGTCTATTTCCATCCCTGGGAACTGGACGAGGACCAGCGCCGCGTGAGCGTCGGGCTGGTGAAGTCGTTCCAGCATTACGTGAACATCCATACCCTGGAATGGAAGCTGAACCGCCTGCTGCAGAAATTCTCCTTCACCTCCATAGGGGCCAACGCGGAGACGCGCCGGGTGGGCCTGATGCTGAAGCGGAACCCCGTATACATCCCGAGCAACATGGGCGTGAATGGGGACCGGGACGCGAACCGCGAAGCGGAACGCCGGGAGGCCCGCGACAACCCCGCGGTCCCGTGGCGGCCGACCGCGGCTTGAAGCAAGCGGTACGCCGCTTGAAGCAAGCGGTACGCCGCTTGAAATCGGGTCCGGATTGCTTGCGGAGGGCTATTCCACGGCGTGCTGTCCGCCGCGGCGCCATTCCACCGGCGCCGTCAGCATGGCTTTCACCATGGCCAGCAGAGGATACGGATCGATCGGCTGCACCATGATGTTCGGGGCCCGCGGACCTTCCCAGTTGTCCAGGAACGCGTTCCGCAAATCCGGGTCCCCGGAAAAGAGGATCAGGATGGGCACGTCCGGCAGCGACCACCGCCATTCCGGCCGGGAGAGGATTTCCCGCTCCTCGCCCAGGTGGACGCCCAGCACGATCAGCTCCGGCTTGTCGTTCGCCAGCAGCAGCCGAACGCCGTCCCAGCTTCCGGCGTCCAATATCCGGTGATTGATGCCTTCCAGGATGAAGCGCAGCATGGCCCGGTACCGGGCATCCGGCTCGAAAATCAGAATCTTTGCCATTTTGATCCGTGGAGGGAGGATTCCCCCCTTGTCCCTGATTCCATTCTAGGACCGGAGGCGCCCATAATCCACCCCGGTGTGATCCCGGTACCCGCGATTCCCGCAAGGATCGAAACAAAAACTTAAATTTTCCCCAGTACCAACCATCCCTTCGGCGCCGTCAGGAGACCGCATGGAATCGGAATTCCGGGAAATGATTTCCCCTTCGGAGGCGGACGCGGCGCTGGCCGCGGCCATGCCCCGTTACTCACAAGTTACCCTCCCCCTTTCCAGGGCCCAGGGGCGGGTGCTGCGGGAGCCCATCCGCGCCGATCGTTCCCAGCCTCCTTACGATCGGGTGGCCATGGACGGCATCGCCTTCTCCCTGACCGCCTGGCAACGGGGCCAGCGCCGGTTCGCCATCCAGGGCGAGCAGAGGGCCGGAGAGCCCGCCAAGAAGCTGAAGTCCGACGACTCCTGCATGGAAGTGATGACCGGGGCCGTCCTGCCCATGGGCGCCGACTGCGTGGCCCCGGTGGAAGACATCCGCGTGGAGGAAGGGTTCGCCCTCCTGGACGACGCGGCGGGCGCGCCGGTGCGTTACCGCCACGTGCACCGGGCGGGGGTGGATTGCGCCGTAGGCGAGACCCTGGTGCCCGAGGGCGTGCTGCTGACCGCGGCGCATATCGGGGCCGCGGCGGCCTTCGGCATGAAGGATCTGAAAGTGACCGAACCCCCCTCGGTGGCCATCGTCGCCACCGGCGATGAGCTGGTGGACGTGGGGAGCGAACCCATGCCGCACCAGATCCGCAAGTCCAATCCCTTCGCCATCGAGGCCGCCCTGCGCAAGCGCCGCATCGAACGCGTGGCCATGCTGCATTCCCGGGACGACAAGGGACGGTTGCGCAGCTGCCTGGAGGGCCTGCGGGGCAAATGCGACGTCCTGATCCTGACCGGCGGCGTCTCCATGGGCAAAACCGACTACGTGCCCGGGGTCCTGCTGGACCAGGGCGTGCGGCCCCTGTTCCACAAGATCCGCCAGAAGCCGGGCAAGCCCTTCTGGTTCGGCGTGGGCGCCAACGGCATGCCCGTGTTCGCCCTGCCGGGAAACCCGGCCTCCGTGCTGGTCTGCCTGCACCGCTACGTGCTGCCCGCCCTGGGACGCGCCTTGGGCTGGACCGGCGAGGAATCGGTGCCCGCGGCCCTGGAGCAGGGCATGGCCGCCCCGGGCAAGCTCGCGCAGTTCCGGCCGGTGATCTGCGCCCATGACGAGGAGGGCCGCCTGAGCGCGCGCTGGGTGGACAACCAGGGGTCCGGGGACTTCAGCGCGTGGTCGCGGGCGGACGGGTTCGTGGAGATCCCCGCGGGGGAGGAAGAGGCGCGGCCGGGGAGACGGGTGCGGTTCTGGCGGTGGTGAACCGGACCCGGAACCGGTGTACCGCTTCGAGCGGCGGGCGGGTAAGGCCCGATAAGCCCCGTCAATACCCGAAAACGAGCAGGAGAAAAAACGAGGATGTCAAAAGCAGCCCCCAAAGCATCATCAGCCCCAGGATCTTGAAAATCAACATGGCATGCCCCCGGAAAATGGAAGCCCACCGGAGTAAAAACCTTTTCCCGCGGAGCCTGGGCAAGGCCGCCGCGCTACTTTCCCATGAAGAGCATCCGCAGGACGCGCACGCGCAGCACCAGGAAATGGTGGGCCGCCAGGCTGATGGAAAGGCTCACGCCCACGATGAGCCCGAACTTCAACAGCACGTTCCAATCCTTTCCGGAAAGGTAAAGGCCCAGGCCCACCACGCAGACGTGGTGGAAGAGATAGATGCTGTAGGACGCCTCCGAAAGGTAGGCGAACAGGCGGAAGCGGCGGTTGAGCAGGAACCGGAACAGCACGAACAGCAGCGCGCAGCAGGACCAGACCAGGTAGGAATCCAGGTAGCAGATCAGGGCCCTGGCCCAATCCGCTTCGAAGCGCGCGTTGAGGAAGAATTCCAGGGCCAGGGCGGAGGGGATGGCCGCGGTCTGCCAGAGGCGCAGGCGATGGAACTCGTCGCGGAGGCGCTTGTCCAGGAAGATCAGCAGGCCGAAGAAATAATACGGGAAGAAGTGCAGCAGCGCGTATCCGGACAGGCCACCCCATTTCCAGTAGAGGAAGGGCAGGAAGCCGGCCCCGGCGAATATGGCCAGGTGGGACAGCGGGAGCAGCAGCATGAAAACCCCGCGGTGGATGAGGAACCGCGACAGGAAAGGAAAAGGCGGGCGGAGGCCCGCCCAGACCCTGGCCACGTGGGGCCGGAGGGATTTCCAGGCCGCCCACAGGCCGGCGGCGGCCATGGAATAGACCAGCACGTTCACCAGGAACCAGAGATGCCCGATCCACTCCCCGCTTTTCCAGAAGCCTGCGTACTCCGGCGAGGTCGCGAAGGAGGCGAGGCCCCAGGCATGGGAGCGGGCGGAGTGGAGGAAATAGGCTTGCAGGGAGTTGAAGAGGATGGCCGTCGAGGCCATGGGCAGGGCCAATCGGCGCATGCGGGACCTGAGGAAGGGGAGCTTGCCCTGCTTCTTGAGGAGCATCTGGGCGAAGAAACCGGAGAGGATGAAGAAGCAGGGGATGCGGAAGAAGTGGATGGATTCGTTCAGCCAGAGCAGCAGGCGCGAACTCTGATCGTCCTTGACCAGCCAGGGCTTGCCCCCGGCGTAGAGGAAGGATGTATGCAGGAACACGCCCAGCACCATGAGGACGCTGCGCAGGGCGTCCAGATGGTAGAGCCGCTCCCGGCCGTTTTCGCGGGCCGTCATGAGGGATCTTTGAACCTCAACGTCACGCTGAAAGCCGTTTCCGAAGCCTTCCATTTCGATTCCAGGCCCGGCACGGTTCCGGAGATCCAGAGGTAGCTCACCGCCGGCATGAGCCGGACGCTCTTGGTGAGGTTGAATTCGAGGCCCGCCCCGGGCTCCATCACGAAGAAACCGTGATTGGTCAGGGAGTCGACGTCCGGGGTTCCGCCCAACTGCGCTCCGCCTCCCCCTATCAACAGGCTCCAGACCATATGGGTGCGGCGCTGGGGATCGGGAATGGCCTCGAACTTCATCCCGGCCACGGCCATGCTGAAGCGGGCGGTATCGGGATTGGAGGCGTTGATTTCATTGACCAGGAAATAGCCCTCGAACCCCACGGAAAGCACCGATCCGACTATCCAGCCGATGCCGACGCCCGGCCAGAAAGCCAGGCTGTCGTTCACCATGGAAGCCCGCAGCTTGGGCGCGAAATAGGATGAGTTCTCGGGATGATCCGCGGAAAGCCAGGATTCTTCGGCATCCTGATGCCTCCACGTCGATTCCCCGGCGGAAACCGTTTCCGCCAGGCATAGCAATGCGAGGAGAACGAGTAAGCGTCTCATGGCTCGGGCCTTGGTTGGGGTGGATTTAACAGGGTGTTGAAAAAGTCCGCGCGGGCGTCGGCCGGCTGCGCGGGCTTGGGCCTGCGTCGGACTCAGTCGCGATATTGCTCCGAATATCGCTCCTTCGCCCTCCTTGGCCGCAGCCCGCTCGCGCGGCCTTTGGCCTCGCGGGGACTTTTTCAACACCCTGTTAAGGACAGCGGGCTTGACTAGGAATAAAATCCATTCCCGGTTTCCGGGATCCAAGCAGATTCACGCCTTATGGACCGCTTGGAAGCAGGAAGGGACATCGACGATAGGCTCATGCCATGAAGGCAAACGCCTCGTTCCGGCGGCGCGCGGCGGAGGCGGAGGAAGGCGGCGGAGGCGCGGTCAATACTCCGCGATCTTCTCGATCTCCCACTTTCCCGTTTCCGTGCGCCGCGCCAGGACGATCCAACTGGGGCCGATCGAAACATCGCCCCCGTGGAACTGGGGCGGGCTCTTCACGGTGGTCAGCAACACCATCGGTTCCCCCTGGGGGGAAAAGCGCATCTCGGAAAGGGTGGTATAGGCATCCTGCACCCGCAACTGCTCGGGAAGCGCAAGGGTATCCTTCCCGGTGAGGCAGGAAGAGGTGTGGAGGAAGGATATGGGCGAGGTAGGCATGTATTGGGACGAGGCTCTGGATTCCAGCGCGCCCAGAGTGTGGACGCATCGGTCGGGCCCGATGCTCGGGCGGACCAGCACGCGGCTTCCGGACAGGGAATCCTTTCCCGGAACCGGGACGCGGAGATCGATTCCGGAGAGGCGGACGAATCCGTCCCCGCGCAAGGCGAATTCGGCCAGCGAATCCGATCGCGTGTAGACGTAGATGCGATCTTCGCCTAATACCTTCCCGGCGGACAGGGAATAGCCGGCGGGCAGGGAATAGGCGTCGCCGGAATCCAGCAGCGTGTTCCGGACGGGCTTGGAGGCCGGATGGTCCGGGTCCCAGCTATAGCATACGAGCGAAGGGTTGGGCCCCGTGGAGGAATAAGAATATTGGTTGAGGGTACCGACCGCCAGGTTGGCCGTCTTTCCGTAGAAAAACCCCATGGGATTGAACTGGACCATGGTGTCCAGGACGAAGCGCCGTCCGTCGCTGGTCATCACTACGGCGGCGGGCCGTTCTTGGAACGGCGCCATCGCCTGCCATCCGCTGTCCCCGAGCAAGGAAACGTTTCCGTAACCGTTTTGGTACGGGGCTCCGAAATCATGCATCCGGTACGGATCGTCCACCAGGCTGGTGGATTTCAGGATCCAATCGTCTCCGCTGCGCGCATACAGGGAGAGGCGCTGCCGGTTCCAGACCAGGGGTTGGAGGCGGCCCGCGGCGTTGCGCACCAGCAAGGGACGCCCTTCGTACGACCGTTGCAGGTTGCGGAAAGGATGGGCCTTCCAGGCGCCGCCCGTTCCCGCGTAGACAACGGTCTCGACGTTGCGGGTGACGTATGCCGGGTCCCATTCGCCGCGCGGAGCCTGGGTCCCGTAGTTCATGCCCACTTGGGCGATCACCACGGGCGTGCCGTCCGCGTCCACCTCCAATTGCGCGCCCAGGATCCGGGAACGCTCGGGCACGTCGTACTCCGGTTCGTCCGGAGAGCTGCACGCCCCCAGCCCCAGGGAAGCAAGCACCACGAGGAATGGTGCTTTTCCCCTCGCGTGGGATAAAACCCTGGTTTCGCGGGCAACGAGCAACGACTTCACAATCCGAATTTATTATTTTCCGCTCTCGGCGCACATATCAGGCACATGTCAAAAGAGGATTTCGCATGGGAAAATCATCCGGATGGAAACGGCCGCGTTTCCCGCAGGGAAAGGTCCCACCGGCATGGATGGCATCGGCCGCGGGGGTGGTTTCCGTGTTTCTGCTGACGGGTTGCCTGTATTCCACCCACCATTTCAACACCGGAAGGCTCCTGGAGCCGGGCCGATCCTCGTTCACCTTGGGCGCGGGAAGTTCCAAAACCGTTTCCTACGGATGTCCCGAGGATCGGACCGCGTATTCCTACCGGGATTCCACGAGAACCGTCCGCTGCGTATCCGTAGAACCGGGAACGATGGATACCAGCAAGGGTCAATCCGTCTTCACGCCGAAGTTCCTGGATCAGGAAATCTCTTCCTCCTCTTCGATCAACGGCAGCCTGGGGTACCGCTTGGGCGTGCACGGCCGCCTGGGGCCCCTCACCGGCATGGAGATAGGCCTGCACCTGGAATCGCCCACCAATCCGGTGACCGGTGAATTCGATCTCAAGCTGGGCCTCCCTGCCCCGGTGGACCGTCCCTACCATCATTCCCTTTCCGCGGGCTGGGGCATAGGCGCCTGGGCGGACAATTCCTGGTTCCTGGAATACGCCGCCTCGCGCGCCTACGGCGCAAGCGATCTGTTCTTCAACTACCGCGCCACCTACCTGGCCAGCCAGTTCGCCGATTTGAGAGAGGCGGAGGACACCCGGCATTTCGACAGCCGCAGGCGCCTGATCCACCAAGCCGCCTTGGGCTTCAAGTGCATCCTGCCGGAAGGCGCCGTCCTGCCCGATTTCATCGCCCCCGAAGCGGTCCTGACCTATCCCCTGGCTCCGGCGGGGTACAAAGCCATTCCCGATTTCGCGCTCGACGATCGCGTCTGGGGCTTCAATCTGGGGTTGGGATGGAGTTTCCCATGAGCGCGTCCGGCCGCCTCCGCCCCCGTTCCTTCCCGCGCGCGGGGATCGCGCGCCTGGCGATGGCTTGTGCGCTTTCGGGAACGCCCCTATGCCGGGCCGCGGCAGACGCGCCGGCGGCCACGGACAGCTCCCGCGCCGCTTCCGAAGACACCCTGGAGACGGCCGAGAAGACGGTCAAGAGCCGGGCCACGCGATCCCACCGGGAAAAGGAAGTGAGCCGCATCCGCCTGGGGCGCGAGGATCTCAAGGACATCGCGGCGGCGCAGGGCGATCCCATGCGGGCCTTGAGCACCCTGCCGGGCACCGCCAACCAGAACGATCTGAGCGTGCGCCCCTTCGTGCGCGGCGGCAAACCCGAAGAGACCCAGGTGCTCTGGGAAGGGATACCGCTGCTGCAACCCTACCATTTCGGAAGCTTCTATTCGATTTTCAACATCGAGTCCCTGCAGGACCTCACCCTGTACAGCGGCGGCTTTCCGGTGGAGGTGGGCAATGCGCTTTCGGGCGCCTTGTACATGCGCGCGCGGCCCGCGCCCTTGGACAGCCTGGCCCTGTCCGCGGACCTTTCCCTGTTGCGCGGCAACGCCTATGCGGGCGTTCCCCTGATCAAGGACCGGTTGGGCGTGTCCCTGGCCTACCAGGCCTTCTGGTACGATTGGGTCTTCAACCGCGGGCTGGACGTGGTGGGCTTCGCCAAAGACGATGAGGCATTCGACCGGGACCGGAGGGAGATCCAGAAATACCTGGACCTGCCGAATTTCAAGGATCTGCAATTGGGGCTTTCCTGGAAAGGGTCGGAGGGATTGTGGGGGGAATATACCGGGATCCTTTCCAAGGATATTTTCTCCATCAAGGAGCCGGGAACCCATCAATACGTGAACGGCAAGGAAGTCTCCCCGGACTATTACGAGTGGGACCTCTTCTACCGGAAAGACGCCGATCGCCGGGAAAGGACCCGGGAAGTGGACACCTTGTCCATCGCGTCCATCGACAACGACGTGCATGCACTGGCCTTCCATTGGAAACCTTCCGCCTCCTGGCAGGTGGACCAGTCCCTGGCCTACCAGGCCCAGGATTGGCACGTGGGGTTCTTCGACGAAGCGATCTGGATCGACTCCATCGCCCCGGACGAAAGGTTCGCGGGGTACCGCATCAGGGGGCCCAGCGATTATCTGCTGAAGATCCGCAACCGCACCTATGATTGGAGGCTGGACGCCAAGGGGGATCTCCGCGACGACCTCCGCGTCCGGCTGGGCGCCTCCCGGTCCCTGCGCGAAACGGACTTCGAGACCCGCCTGCCGCGGCCCATCTTCGAGACCATCGTGAATGGGAACGTGGACGCCCTGGACGCGCTGGGGTATTTCGACCCGGACGGCATGCTGATCCGGAATTCGGACGTCGGATCGGACCGGGGCGCGGACTACCTGGAACAATTGCCCCGGCTGGTCCGGTTCGATCAGAAGGGAAGCCTCTCCGCGGATTTCCTGGCGGCCTACCTCTCCGGCGAATACAGCTTCGACGCCGCCCACCGCCTGATCCTGGGCCTGCGCGCCGAATCGGACACCTATGCGGACAAGCCCTTCTTCAGCCCCAGGGCCTCCTATTTCCAGAGCCTGGGACGGCGGGACGAACTGACCTTCGCCGCCGGGCTCTATTCCCAGAGCGATTTCCCCTTCCAGATCCGCAACACCAATACCGCCCTGGAACCGGAGAAGGCTTTCCACTTCAACGCGGAATGGACCCACACCTTCTCGCGGAGCTACCGCCTGGAATGCGACTTCTACCAGAAGAATTATTTCGACCTGGTGGTGCCCTTCCTGGTCAACACGGGCAGGCTCGATTGGCAGTCGGATTTGCTGAAGCACCTGGACAGCGCCGAGTTCGCAAAGCTTCCCCAGGCCCGGCGGGACAGCGTGACGGACCGCTATGGGGAACGGATCCTGAACTACCGGAACGGGGGAACGGGCAAGGCGGCCGGCGCCGAGATCTCGTTCTTCTACGATCCGACCCGGAACTGGGGCGGCTGGATCACCGCCGAGGCGGGCTATTCCAAGCGGCGGGACGCCCCGGACGAACGCACCTACGACTACCGGTACGAGCGCCCCTGGGCCTTCAATTGGATCAACCATTTCAAATTGCCCAACCGGTTCGGGCTGGCGCTGCGGGGCCGTTACGCCGCGGGCGTCCCCTATACGGACTATCGCATGTACGGGAAAAGCGGCGACAACATCGGTTCCGGTTTCGCCACCACGCCCGCGGATCCGGACAACGACACTTTGTTCTACGCCGGTCCGCGCAACGGCAGGCGCTATTCCCCTTACAGTCGCTGGGACATCCGCCTCTCCCGGGAGATCCCGGTGCGGAAGCATATGCTGGAAACCTATTTCGAGCTGTGGAACGCCTTCAACACGCCGAATTTCCTGATGCGGGATTCCGGCACCCGGAACTGGAAGTTCGTGGACCTGAACTACCCCATCCCCATCCTGTTCCTGGGGATTTCCGGGCGGTGGTGATATTTTCCGAGGCCGCGGGAGTCCATTCCATTCGCATATCCTGTATATTTAGACCGTGGATACCCCATCCGGAGCGCGATCATGATCCCATCCTTGAAAAACCGGCATATCGTCGTCACGGGCGCGGGCGGCGGGCTGGGGCCTTCCGTGGTCGAAGCCCTGCAGGCCTCCGGGGCCATATGCCATGCGCCCTCGCGGAGCGAACTGGACCTGACGGAGGAGTCCGCGGTGGCGCGGTATTATGCCGCGCTTCCGTCCCTGTGGGCTTCCGTCCACGTGGCGGGGGGATTCGCCATGGGATCGGCGGAGGAAACCTCCCTGCAGGCCTTCAACGCCCAGTGGCAGATCAATACCGTGACCGCCTTCCTCTGCTGCCGGGAAGCCGTGCGCCGCATGAAAAGCGGCGGTCCCGGCGGCGGCCGCATCGTCAACGTCGCGGCCAAGGCCGCCCTCGACCTGCCCGCGGGCAAGCTCGCCTACGTCACGGCGAAAGGGGCGCTCATCGCCATGACCCGCGCCCTGGCGGCGGAGGCGCGCCCCGCCGGAATCCTGGTGAACGCCGTCGTTCCGGATACCATCGATACGCCGGCGAACCGCCAGGCCATGCCCAAGGGCGATTTCTCCCTGTGGACCAAACCCGCTTCCATCGCGGGCACCCTCGCCTGGCTCGTTTCCCCGGAAAACGAATCGGTTTCGGGAGCCCTGGTCCCGGTTTAATCCGGGAGTACGGCCTTCCGGAACGTGGCATATGGCTTGCTCGTGCTACGGCGGTCGTAAATTCTTCCGATTCCGAAGGCCCCGAGGGTCTTTCGACCAAATCTTGATGGGCGATAGGTGACCAATTGGCTCGAAAGTCCCTTTGCATCCTGTTTGCATGGTTTTTGAGCGGGTGCCTCTATTCCGTGCATCATTTCAATACCGGCCTGGTGGAGCCGGCGGGGCGCAGCCGGACCACTTTGGGCATGGGACGGCAACCGCAATGGCGTTGCCTGCATTACCATACGGATTCGACCGTCGCGGCGCATGCCTGCGGCGAGAACGACAGCGGGGCCGAAGTGGCCCGCAAATCGGATATATTCAAGGGTAGTTTCAACTACCGATTGGGTCTCAAAGACCGATGGGGGCCTTTTCCCGGCGCCGAACTGGAATGGCACGTGGAAGCGCCTACCGGTCCCGTGACGATGGAGTTCGCCATGAACCTTGCGTTGCCCACGGGCGACCCCGCGCCCACCGCCGCCGCCTTCCACCACAAGCTGGGAGCGGGCTGGGGCATAGGCGCCTGGGCGGACAACTCCTTCTTCCTGGAATACGCGGCCTCGAAAAGCGCGGGCCGGCCGCTTTTCTTCGGTAACCTGCGTGGTACTTACCTGGCGACCCAGATCAACGACGTGCTGGACGACGATTTCTCCAAACCCCTGCCCAGCCGCCGCGCGCTGATTTTCCAGGCCGCCGCGGGGATCTCCTTCCGCCTCCCCGATTGGCCCGTGGCCCCGGATTTCCTCATCCCCCAAATCAACGTGACCTTGCCCCAGGTGCCGGCCGGGGACCAGCGGTTCAAGCATGCGGACATCCCCTGGGCCCAATGGGACATGAACCTCGGATTCGGGTGGGCGTTTTGAAAACGCGCGGCCGGGCCTCGATCGCTTGCGCGGCCCTGGCGGCGTTCCTGATCGGGATCGGATCGGCGCGGGCGGAAGCGGAGGGGGCCCCGGATGCCGGGGCGGACGCGGACTCCGCGGCCCTGGAATTGCCGGCCAAGACCTCCAGGGCGGCCCGCAAGGACATCGCGTCCGTGGAGGTGAAAAGCGAGTTCATCCGCAAGATCCCCAGCACCATGAACGATCCCGTGCGCGCGGTGTCTTTCGCGCCCGGGGTGACGGTGCAGAACGACGTGAACATCCGGCCCTACGTGCGGGGCGGAAGCGCGGATCAGACCCGGGTGGTGATGAACGGCCTGCCCTTGCTCCAGGCCTACCACGTGGGAGGCGTGTTCTCCCTCTTCAACCTGAACACGCTGGAATCGGTGGAACTGTACCGGGACGATTTCCCCGTGGAATACCCGGGCGCTCTTTCCGGCGTGCTGCGGCTGAAGAACAACGGCCGTTTCCCCGAGCGGGCCGGCATGCATGCGGACCTTTCCCTGGTGCGCGGCGACGCGTACGCCGAGGTCCCCGTGGTGAAGGACAAGCTGAGCCTCTACGTGGCCTCGCAGGCCTTCCTCTTCAACCGCTCCCTGCACGGCCTGTTGAACCTCGCGTCCTCCGCATCCGGGGACAGCGCGTTCCGGGAGGAGATCCAAGGCTACCGCGACCATATCAACATGCCGGATTTCCTGGACTTCCATGGGGGAGCCTCCTATGCCCCGAGCCCCGCTCTGCGGGTGGATTATATGGGAAGCCTGTCCGGGGACAGCTATGCCGTGGTGATCCCCAAGGCTTCCAACATCTTCTCGCGCATCAATCCCAAATTCGGGGACCCCACGGCGCCCGTCTCGCCTCCCGCCATCCCCAAGAAACCGGACCCGCGCCGGAAAAAGCTCTCCATAGACAGCATCTCCTCCGTGTCCATCGACAACCGGATGCATTTCCTGAACCTGGCCTGGGACAGCGGCCCGGACAACCTGGTGGAGAACGACTTCGGATGGCAGACCCAGGAATGGGACGTGGCCTTCAAGAAAGGCACGGCCCTGCCCGAGCCTTTGTCGCTGTACCAATCCTCGCGGATGTTCAACTACCGCCTGGCGGACACCTGGTCCCCGTCCGGAAGCAACCGCTTCAAATTCGGGGCGAGCTACGATTACAAGGAAGAGTCCTACGACATGAACCTTCCCTACGTGCTGTACGACGTGGTGGTCAACAGCAACGTGGACATGCTGGAGCCCCTGGGGTATTTCTCCGGCGACGGGTTCTCCATGGACAAGCAGGACACCGCGCGCAGCAATTTCGATTACCTGGGGGAATACCCTTCGCGCATCCGGTTCTTCCACCAGGGGGAGATCATAGGGCATACGGGCGGGGTGTTCCTGTCCCATACCCTCGAGACCGCGTCCGGGACGCTGTCCTACGGCATGCGCGGGGAATACCAGTCCAACTCCGGGGAATTCTTCCCGGCCCCCCGCCTGGACTATCGCTGGAAGATCGATCCCCGCAATGAACTCAGGTTCTCGACCGGCCTGTATTCCCAGGGCGATCTGCCCTTCTACGAAAGGGACCGGAACCCGGCCCTGAAGGCGGAGAAGTCCGGGCAGCTCGGCCTGCAATGGACCCACCGGTTCACGGAAGGCTACCGCGTCTCGGTGGATGGGTATTACAAACGTTACTACGATCTGGTCGCGCCCCGGCTGGTCCCGGACAACACCATCGACCTGACCGGGTTCCTGCTTCCGTTCCCGGGCTCCAAGCTCACGGCCGGGCAGGTCGCGGACCTGAAATCCATCCTGGACACGACCACCCGTTTTTCCGCCCTGCCCGATTCCATCCGGCGATTGTCCTACGAGACCTTCGGCAACCTGGTGTTCCAATACGACAATACCGGGGTGGGGAACAGCCTGGGGACGGAACTGTCCTTCTTCTATAATCCCAACTCCATCTGGACGGGATGGCTGTCCGCGGACCTGAGCCTTTCCAACCGCCGGGACGCGGAGGGGCAACCGTATTACGACTACCGGTATCACCGGCCCTTGGTGCTCAACTGGGTGAACTATTTCGACATCCGGGGCGGTTACGACATTTCCTTCACCTATCGCTGGGCCCTGGGCCAACCCTATACGCCCTATTCCGGGGACCTGGAGACCACGGATTCCCGGGATCCCGTCACCGTGGGCGCGCGCAACAGCGGCCGCCTGTCTCCGTACAGCCGCCTGGACTTGCGCCTGACGCGCAATGCCCGCTGGTACCGGCGCGATTTCAAGATCTACCTGGAGGTCTGGAATTCCATGAACAACCCCAATTATTTCGCCCGGGACGACCGCACCGGGCAGTTGAAATCCGCCCAGCTCAACTGGCCCTTCCCCCTGTTCTTCCTGGGCGTGGCCGGGGAATTGTGACCCCGGCGTCCGGAAAACCCGGCGGGAACCGATCCGCCGACCGGGCGCGGACCGCCTGCTCACATTAGTAGAGCAGTTTCCTCAAAACTCTCCACGCTGCTTTTCCCGTTCGGGGATAGTTTTTAAAGAATTGGAAGAACCGATAGGCGATGGGCCGCGAGGGGGGGAGAAGACATCATGAATCCAGGCAGGGGTCGGGTATCGACGGGATGGGGAGGCGCCGCTTTGGCCGTGGCGCTCACGGCGGGAGCATTCGCGCACGGCGCCGCGCTCGGCCAGATCGCGCCGCCGCCGGAATTGAACCTGAAGGGAAAGGTCCGGGACTTCATCGAATCCAATCCGACCAGGACTCCGGCGCACCCCCACTTCTACGGAACCGATGAGCACCAGCGGGGCTGCAGCTCCCAGGAAGCCGGGGTCAACATCGCCCAGCTTGCCATCGACACCACCGACGCCATCGGCGACACGGCCGTATTCAAGGGAGACAATCGCGGCCCCAGGTTGACTGCGCCCCTGGACCCGAGGGTGGCCCAATGTTTCGCTCCCGTGGACCGTTTCAGCGATTGGTACAATGACAAGCCCGGGGACGTGAACCGGGCCTTCCTCATCGACATCAAGTTCACCTGGAATGCGTCCAAAGCCGCGTACGAATACCTGAATCAGA
The DNA here is from genome assembly GCA_035275285.1 of Fibrobacteria bacterium. Classification (GTDB taxonomy): domain Bacteria; phylum Fibrobacterota; class Fibrobacteria; order UBA11236; family UBA11236; genus Chersky-265. The sequence goes on from DATENA010000281.1 coordinate 17,655, forward strand.
GTTTCTTCCCCATCGACAACGGCAAGACGTTCACGCAGTTGGGCCCCAACCCTCCTTTCGGCCATTTGCTGGCCGGCACGAACGCCGCCCACAATTACGGCTTCACCATGGAGTTCCACGCCAACTTCACCTACTTCAAAGGCAAAAAGCAAACCTTCAGCTTCCAAGGGGACGACGATGTCTGGGTTTTCATAAACGGGAAGAGAGTCATCGATCTCGGGGGCATCCATCCCCTGCAAAAGGATTCCATCCAATTGGATGAAATCGCCGCCTCCATCGGCATCGAGGACAGCCTGGTCTATCCCCTGGATTTCTTTTTCGCGGAAAGGCATACCACGACCTCGAAACTCCAGATCTCCACCTCCATCGAATTGGAACCCCTGCTCGCCAAGCCCGCGGTGACCCCGGGCCGGTTTTTCGAAGGCCAGGTCTCCGTCACCGCCACCCACGCCTCCCCGGCCGTGACGCTCTATTACACCACCGACGGATCCACGCCCACCACGGCTTCGCAGAAGTACACGGGACCCATCACCCTCTCGGCCACCACCACCCTCAAGGTGATCGCCACGCGGCCGGGATGGCGCGCCAGCGACGTGGTCACGGAAACCTTCACCAAGATGGAAACGGTGGCCACCCCCACCGCGGACCCCAAGAGCCGGATCTTCGTGGACCCGATCCAAGTCACCCTCAAGGACGCCACGCCCGGCGCCGTGATCCGCTATACCCTGGACGGCACCGACCCCACCGCGGCCAGCCCCGTCTATGCCGGTCCGCTTTCCATCGCCGTCACCACCACCCTCAAGGCCAAGGCCTTCCTGGCCGATTGGGTGGCCAGCGCGGTGCTGACCGAGGTGTACACGGATGCGGGCACCCTGGTCCCTCCCGTGGCCAATCCCGGCGGCATCGGATTCGTCGGATCGCAAACCGTTTCCCTTTCCGTCCCGGGCTTCCCGCTGGCGGAAATCCGCTTCACCACGGACGGCTCCGAGCCCACGGCGTCCAGCCCGCTGTATACGGCCTCCCTGGACTTCAAGGCCACCACGACCCTGAAGGCCAAGGCCTTCCAGAAGGATTGGAAGCCCAGCCAGACCATGGTCGAGGAATACCGGCGCCTGGCCACTTCCGTGGACGCGGTCTACATCGACGCGGACGGCAACGGCCGCATCGACGGGGCGGTCATCCATCTGGACATTCCCGGCGGGGGCGTGCCGGCGTCGATCCTCCTCCTCGATCCTTTCACCAAGGCCGCGGCCGCCTTCCCTTCCGGCTATGTGACGCAGGGCGCGACGCCGGACGTCCTGATCGTCCGCTTCCCGGACAGGCAGTTCTCCCCGGGAACGGAATTCGCCGCGGGTCCTTTGGGTTCCTTCCCGGGATCGATCGGCTACGACGCCAAAGTCTTCAGCATCGCCGATTCGGTGGGGCCGGTGCCCGTGAAGGCCGTTTCGCACAACCAGGTCTCGCCGGAAGAGCGTCCCTGGGTGGACGTCACCTTCAGCGAGCCCATCGACCTGGCGGAAATCAAAACGGGAGGGTCCTGGCCGTTCGACATCCTCCGGGGCGGCGGTCCGCTGGCCAAACCCGTGATCGTCGCGTCCATCGAAGCGGTCCCCGGCCAGGCCAACACCTATCGCTGGGTGTTCGAGGCGGACTCGCCCGCCTTCCCCGTCTTCATCGACAGCCTGGTCCTGGCGGCCAAGTCTCCCATCCACGATGCCAAAGGCAACCCCGGCGTGGCGGGTGGGAAAAAGGTCCCCGTGGAAGGCTCCCCGCAGCTCCTGGACAATCCCAAGCTGATCCTGGTGACCAATCCCATCGTCTCCCAGACGGCCGATGCCAAGGAAACCCTCTCCCCCGAGGTGGTCCGCAATCCCTTCGCCATCGTGGTGGTCAGGGATCAAGCGCAGGTCTGCCTGAACTGCCCGGCCGGGTCCGAGAACGCCTTCATGCCCAAGCAGGCCCTGCCGGAATGGGTGATCAAGACCCGCTATGCGTTCCAGTACAATTTCTCGATTTTCGATCACCTGGGCAATTACATCAACAAGACCATCGGCCAGGTGACGGACGACATGATCGCCAAGGTCCCCCAGGACAAGGACGGCTACCGCTCCCTGCGCTTCCGCTGGGTCCCCATCGCCAGCAATGGAGCGGCCGCGGGCACGGGAGCCTACATCCTGAAGGGGACGGTGCTGAACCGCCTGAACGAGGAACAGCGGGGCAGCCAGGGCGAAAACCAGATCGTCCGGCAATCCCAGACCTCCGTACTCGCCACCTTCGGGTACCTGCGGCAGAACTGAAACGGACGGGAAGGGCCCTGAGGCCCGCCCCGGCGGGAACCGGGTCCCCGCGGGGATTCCGTCCCCGGTCTTAATGCTCTGACACCCCAATTGCGGGCCGCTTTCGCCGGGTCTGGGGGCCCAGGGCTGCGTTGCGCCTCCCGTCGGCGACGCCTTGCCCTGAACCCCCATCCCTCGCCGCCTTCGCCCCGCAATTGGGGTGTCAGAGCACTAGTCCGGCTTTTCCTTCATCTTCGCCAGCATGCGCAGGCCCATGGAGGGGCGCTCGCAATGCTTGATGCGTTCCTTGGCCAGGCGGATGTAGGAGTTGCGGTTGCGGCATTTCTTGCCCATGCGCTCCTTGCGCATGTTCCGGTGCATGCTGTGGCCGCGGCAGCGATGGATGGATGCCTTCTCCTTCTGGCACATCTTGGCGATGGTGGTCATGTCGATGGATCCGCGCAGCCCGCCCTCGGCTTGCTGCACGCCCACTTCGAAAAGCCCGATCCCCTGGATGGGCGTGGCGAGCCTCACCGTATCGATGATCTCCTCGCCCACGGCTATCTGGTAGGAGTTGGGTTGGATCCACAGGTCGACGTTGAAGATCTGGCTCGGGCTGTAGGCCAGGGAGGTCTCCTCGAACTGATCGAAGTCGACGCCGTTGTTGGAGCCGAACAGCTCCACGTACACCTTGCCCGGCGCCGTGGTGTAGCCCACGTTGATGAACACGTAGTTGTTGAAGGAGCCGTCATTGTCGGCGTTCACGAAGAAGAGCGCGCCGCTCTCCGCGTAATTGGCCTGGTCGGGGCTGACCAGTTGCAGCCGGTTGGTGAAGCGCACCGCGGAACTGGACTCCACCGGGACCGGGCAAGGGCTGATGTAGTCGGCGGCGGCGGAACCGGCGCCTTCCCGCGCGAAGAAGAACCCGCCTCCGACCATCTGATCGCCGTCCCCGCGCCAGAGCGTGGAATCGAAGACGTTCCAGGGATCCGAGACCAGGGTTTTCAGCACGGAGCAGGAAGGGCGATCCACGTCGCGGGGCTCGCACTGGGAGGTGGGGGCCGGGGCGTTCAGGTAAGGCGTCAGCGGATCGGCGCACACCGCCTCCGCGTCCAGGATGCGCACCCTTACGCCGGGAAGCTCCAGGGAGGATTGGCCGGATGCCCTTTCGGTGCCGAGCACCTGGAAGGCCACCTTGCCCAGGTTGGGGCCCTGGATGTTGCCGCTCCGGGGGTTGTAGGTCATTTTCACTTCGCCGTCCAGGACGATGCCGCAGATGGAGGCGCCCTCCAGCCTGGCCAGGCCCATGGCCCGCAGGGGCGTCAGGTCGGGGACGTTGTCCAGCAACGATTCCCGGTTGCCCTTGGCGTCGGGTTTCCCCAGTCCCGGTCCCGCCGCCACGTAATTGCGCAGGCCGTCGCCGATTTCCGGGCCCGCGCTTTTCCAGGCGATGCGGATGGTGGTGGGCGCGAACCAGCCTTCGTCCCCCACGGATCCCGAGGGGAGCACGATTTCCCGGCCGACGTTGTCGGCGAACCATTTCAAGGGGGTCCGCTTTCCGACGGCGGACGTTTCGCAGGAGGCTTTCTCGAAATCGCTTTCCCGGCGGGCGCAGTTGCCCTTGCCGTAGCCGCCGCCGTTGCAGGGCGGGACGATTTCCGGGCAGGCGCTGACCTTGTCGCCATGGGCCAGGTGGGCCTTCAAGGAGCTCGACCCCACGGTGATGGTATGCCCGTTGCCATGGTTGCCGGGAGGGATGTGGCAGATGGTGACATGGCCTTCCCGTTTGCCGCCATGGCCCTCATCGTCATCGTCATCATCGTCGTCGTCCCTCCCGTACTTGTCCCCGTTCCGGCTGCAGTTCTTACCCTTGCGGTCGTCGTCGTATCCGCTCCTTGCGCTTCCATGGGAGTCCCTGCCGCCGGATCCCTGCTTGGACTGGCCGCCGGATCCCGAACCGGACCCGGATCCGGAACGGCGGCAGCGTTTATCCTCGTCGCTGTCGGCCTCATGATCCCGGTCCTGGACGCAGTCGCAACGCTCTGCATTCCGGATCGCGTCTTCGTCCAGGATCAGCACGTGGGTCTCCACCTTGCACAAGGGGTTGGCGGCCATGGCGCGCAGGACCTGGGGCTGGGATTGGGCCTCGCCCTGGGAACCGCCCGGAGAGGACTCCATGCAGCCGGAGTGGAATGCCCCGGCGGCCAAGGCGAGTGCGGAAAGGCGGGAAAATCCGGAGAGCCTGCCGACGTTTGCGTAGGAGAGAATAGTCTTCCCGAAATTCATTGATGACCCCTATGTCCCGAATGCGCGGTTGTGATACGACTCGGAATACTATGACCGAAGCTTGGGATAAAATCAATCACCTCTTTTTCGCCGGCTCAAACACCGAAAAAGAAGCGGAGAAGTTTGGGGTAACCTGTGGGAGTTTTGGAAATGCGGAAGGCTTATTTGAACCTTATTTGAGTCTTGACGAAAAGGCCCGCCACCCTGCATGGGGCCCCCGTTTCCGGGGTCCCGGAGGGCCCGGACGGCGCGCGTTACAGGCCGAGCCGATCCAGGTAACGCCCGGGTTTCCGATGGAAGGGAGTCCGCCCCGAACGGTGGATTCTCCGGCCCAGTCCGGCCTTTTCCCGGGCCATGATCCTGCCGATCCGCCGCGCCCCCTTTCCCGGGGGGAGCGAGGGGGAATACCCGCGCAGATGGCCTTCCAGGGCCTCCAGGTCATGCAGGCGCCCCAAGGATTCCTGCAGCCCGTCCAGGCGCTTCAGCGCCTTTCCGGCCCTTGCGGAGAGCAGCGCCCTCGCCGCCTCCAGATGGTAGGCGTGGTCCTTCACCCGCTTGCGCCAGGCGTGGAGCCCCTCGTCGTCTCCGGCGCGGGCCGATTCCCCGGCCTTCCTCGCTTTCCGGTAAGAGATCCCCAGGTAACCTCTGAGTTTCCCCAGGCGGAAGGCGTCCGGTTCCCGTTCCCCGAAGGCCTCGAAACGGTCCAGGCCGGCCGACAGGGACGCCAAGGCTTTTTCGAGGACGGGCGCGGCCCGCTTCGGGTCCGCCGCGGGCAGGGAGGCCTCCAGCGTTTCCCAGGTTTCGGCGTCGCGGGAAGTTCCTTCCCGGGAGGCGCTCTTTCCCGCCAGCCGGGCGAAGGTATCACGCAGGACGATGGCTTCCCGCATGGGAGCGAGAGTGCGGGCGGCCTCCCTGAGGGCCCGGTTCTCCCTCCGGAACCGGGGGGCGGAAAGCGCGGGCCGCAGCAAGCGCCAGGTGGCGCGCAGGCGCTTGAACCCGGTGCGGAGGGCGTGGATGGCTTCGGCCTCTCCTTCCCCGCCCCGGGCGGAAGCCTTGCGCGCCCTCCGGAGATGGGCGCGCAGGGCGTCGAGCAACGGGGAGAGCATGGAGAGGGGGACCATGGATACAGAATACGAAAATCGGCGGCGCGGCGGAACGGAGTAACTAAGTAACCGGGAGGTTTCCGGGCCGCATCACGCTGGCAAGGGCGGCCGGACAAAGGTATTTTAGGCTGCGGATACGCGCATCGATACGGGAGGGGAACATGGAAAAACGGAAACTCGGACGGCAAGGGTTGGAAGTATCGGCCATGGGCCTGGGCTGCATGGGCATGTCGGAATTCTACGGCAGCACGGACGAGGGCGAATCCCTGGCCACCTTGGACCGGTCCCTGGAATTGGGGATCACCTTCCTGGACACCGCCGACGCCTACGGCCCCTTCACCAACGAGGAACTGGTGGGCAAGGCCATCAGGGGGCGCCGGGACAAAGTGGTGCTGGCCACCAAGTTCGGCCTCAAGCGCACGGACAATCCCGTCCAACGCATCATCGAAGGCCGCCCGGCCTATGTCCGCGAGGCCTGCGAGGCCTCCCTGAAGCGCCTGGGGACCGATCATATCGACTTGTATTACCAGCATCGCGTGGATGCCCGGGTGCCCATCGAGGACACCGTGGGCGCCATGGCGCAATTGGTCAAGGAGGGCAAGGTCCGCTACCTGGGCCTCAGCGAGGCGGGTCCGGAAACCATCCGGCGCGCCCATGCCGTCCATCCCATCTCCGCCCTGCAAAGCGAGTACTCCCTCTGGAGCCGGGATCCGGAGGACGCCATCCTCCCCACCGTGCGCGAGCTCGGCATCGGCTTCGTCGCCTATAGCCCCTTGGGACGGGGCTTCCTGACGGGGCGGTTCCGCACGCCCGATGACCTGGAGGAAGGCGATTACCGGCGCCAATCCCCGCGCTTCCAGGGAGGGAATTTCGGGAAAAACCTCGCCCTGGTGGAGCGGATCAAGGACATGGCCCGGGCGAAAGCGGTCACGCCGGGCCAATTGGCCTTGGCCTGGGTGATGTCCCGGGGCGCGGACATCGTGCCCATCCCGGGCACGAAGCGCAGGAGTTACCTGGAGGAGAATGCCGCGGCCGCGGGCATCGCGCTTTCCGGAAGCGAACTGGAACGCATCGAGGAACTCGCGCCCAAGGGGAGCGCGGTCGGTACGCGCTATCCGGAAGCGGCGATGCGCTCGCTCAACCTGTAGCGGCCGGGCGGGCGCCATCCTGGCGGTGGAGGCGGGAGCGATCGTCGAACGGGGCGCCCACGGGGAATCAATCGCCGAAAAAAGCCGTTATTCCCGGATCTTCACCTGCCAATCCGGGATTTGAGGCCGCCGGAACCGATCCTTTCGGCGGAAATATGCTAGAATATAAGGGAGGGTCGGATTACCCAAAGCGCCCGGCTCCGCGGCAAAGCAAGCATATGAAAAACCCCGGCAGATTCCTGTCCATCGCTCTCCTTCTCGCCTGCGCCCAGGGCGCATCGGCGCAATCCGTATGGAACACCGTTCTGTGGACTTCCGGCAAAGCGGCCAACCTCTCTTCCATGGCCTGGAACGGCAGCCTGATGGTCGCCGTGGGCTGGCGGTCCGAAGACACCTCGGGCCTCATCCTCACCTCTCCGGACGGCGTGACCTGGACCCCGCACCCCTCGGGGACGAAAAGCTTCCTGTACTCCGTGGCCTGGGCGGAGGGCCAATTCGTGGCGGTGGGCGGCCCCACCGACAGCCTTTCCGGCGGCACCGCCATCCTGACGTCTCCGGACGGCATCGCCTGGACCCCCCGGGACGTGGGCCTGACCAACGTGCTTTTTTCCGTGACCTGGACCGGATCGCAATGGGTGGCGGTGGGCGGCGTTTCCCGCAACGGCGCCGGAAGCGCCGTGATCGTCACCTCCCCCGACGGCGCGACGTGGACGCCCAGAAATTCGGGCATCTCGGGCGCGGACAAACTGCTCGATGACGTGGTCTGGACCGGAGGCAAACTGGTGGCCGCCGGGTATCCCGGCCTCATCGTCACCTCTCCCGACGGGGAGACCTGGACCGCCCGGGAATCGGGAACCGTCCAGACCCTGTCCTCCCTGGCCTGGACGGGAACGCAAGTGGTGGCGGTGGGCGACACCGGCACCATCCTCACGTCCCCGGACGGGGAGACCTGGACCAAGCGGACCTCGGGCACTTCGAATTACCTGACCTCCGTGACCTGGACCGGGAGCCAATTGGTGTCGGTAGGCGTAAAGGGCGACTTGCTGACGTCCCGGGACGGCACGGCCTGGAGCAACGACAATTTCGGGACCGCGGCCGCGCCGTTGAAAGTGGTTTGGGTCCGTGGCCGGCTCATCACCTTGTTCGTGGTGGCCCATTACTTCCTCACGTCGCCCGACGATCCGACCGTGAGGGTTGCGCCTCCGCCGCGCGCCGCCGGGGCCGCTTCGTTCCGGACAGCCCCCGGCCGTCTCTTCGTGACCTTGCCCGCCGGAAGCGCCGGCCTCGAGCGCGCGGCGATCTACACGCCCGCGGGCGCGAAGGTCGCCGAGATCCGGAAGGGGCAAGCGGAAGCCCTTGCGCGGTCAGGGTCCCGGGAATTCGTCCTTCCCATGGGTGGCCTGCCCCGCGGCCTGTATTTGTTCAAGGCCGAAGGCGCGGCCGGGGCCGTCGCCAAGCCGTTCGTCCTCGCTCCCTGAGAAATTGACCGGCAAAAGAGTAAGCGCCGGCCGAGTGGCGGGGCATTTTTATCTTCGGGCGGGCGTAATCAACTTTATTGCCACTTCAAGGACAGCTTCCGGTGAGACACGACACAGTCCTTTAAGTAGAGATTAATCAGATTTTGGTAGGTGATCCCCGTCTTTTCCGAGAGGCCTTTGAAGTAGGAGATGCAATCCTCGTCCAGACGAATCGTAATCTGCTTCTTCAGCCTTTTGGCGTATGGG
>DATENA010000282.1:0-6221 GCA_035275285.1 Fibrobacteria bacterium
CCAGCCCGAGGACATGTGCACCACGGTGCCGCCGGCGAAGTCGATGGCCTTGATCTTGGCGGCGGCGTTCCACACGCCGTTCATCATGCCGTCCACGCCCCAGACCATGTGGGCCAGGGGGAAGTAGACGATCAGCATCCATCCCAGGGCGAACAGCATGATGGCGCTGTACTTCATGCGCTCGGCGATGGCGCCGACGATCAAGGCGGGGGTGATGATGGCGAACATCAGTTGGTACATGGAGAAGACGTTGGCGGAGACCCAATAGGAATAATTCGTATTGGGCGCGGAAGTGACCCCGTTCAGGAAGGAGAAGTGCATGCCGCCCACGATGGGCGAGCCGCTGTCGAAGGTGAGGGTATAGCCGAAGGCCCACCAGAGGATGGTCACCATGCCCGTGATCCCGAGGCATTGCGCCATGACCGAGAGCACGTTCTTGGTGCGGACCAGGCCGCCGTAGAACAGGGCCAGGCCGGGCAGGGTCATGAAGAGCACCAAGGCCGCGCAGACCATCATGAAGGCGTTGTGGCCGGGACCGGGGATGCCGGTCATCTTGACCGGGGCGGTATTGTTCATATAGGCTTCGAAGTCCGCATTCGGATTGACGGCCGGCGCGGCCTCGGGAGCGGCGGCCGGAACGGGAGCTGCGACGGCTTCGGTCGCGGCGGCGGCGGAAGCGGCCGGCGCGGTTTCGGCCAGGGCGGCGGTTGCCGTGAACAGCCCCAGGGCCAGGGCCCAACAGGCTAGGCGCCTGGCGGCCGGAAGTCCGGAAATCATGGATTTTGTCAGATGCATTTGTGCGTCCCCTTTTTGTTGGAATGGAAATAACCCAAGGATCGGGGGAAACCGGCCCTTGCCGCATTAAGCATCGACTATGCCAATGACAATGCAGGCGGAAGGCCGGGAATCGGCCCTGCAACCGGCGGATGGGGGAGGGCCGTGACAAAACCTGGACAATTTCTGCCCTTGGACCAGGGAATTGTCAGGAGAAAGTGTCAGGAATGGGACAAATGGAGCGCAGGGGGGAAATGGGAATTCAGAAAGCCAGATATTTTTTGACGCTCTCTTCGGTCAATTCAGAAGTTTTGCCGCCCTGGACCATGGTGCCGCGTTCCATGATGTAATAGCGGTCGCCCAGGCGGCGCGCGAAGTCCAGGTACTGCTCCACCAGCAGGATGGCGATGTCCCCTTTGGCCTTGAGGCCGAACAGGACCTTCTCGATATCGTCGATGATGGAGGGCTGGATGCCTTCCGTGGGCTCGTCCAGCAGCAGGATTTTGGGCTTGCCGAGCAACGCCCGCGCGATGGCGAGCTGTTGCTGCTGGCCGCCGGAAAGGTTGCCTCCCAAGCGCTTGCGCATGCCGGTCAGGAACGGGAACAGGCTGAACATCTCCTCTTCGGGGAGCTTGCCCGGCTTTTGCGGCCTGGCCTCGAGACCCATGAGGAGGTTCTCCTCGATGGTGAGCTTGGGGAAGATCTCCCGGCCCTGGGGAACGTAAGCGATGCCTGCGCGCGCGCGTTTCTCCGGGGGCAGGCCGTTGAGGGATTTGCCCTGGAAGGCCACCTCGCCCTTGCGCGCCTGGAGCAGGCCCATGATGGCTTTCAGCAAGGTGGTCTTGCCCACGCCGTTGCGGCCCATCAAGGCCGTGATGGTGCCGGGGTTGAGCTCCAGGTTCACGTCGCGGAGCACTTGGCTTTCGCCGTAGTTGATGTCCAGGTTCTTGACCCGCAGCAAAGGGGTGGAGGCGTCCTGTCCCGGCGGCGCGGCGGCGGCGGGCTTGGTCGTCGCGGTCACGGTCTCAGCCATGGTTCCCCCGTCCGGCCGCGGGCGCGCCCACGGCCACGGCCTTTTCGGCGCGGGTGCCGTGCGAGCGTCCCAGATAGCGTTCGATCACCTGCGGATCCTCCTGCACTTTCTCGATGGGGCCTTCGGTCAGGACTTTGCCTTCGCAGAGGACGGTCACCTTGCGGGCCAATTGCTTCACGAATTCCATGTCGTGCTCGATGACGATGATGGAATGCTTGTTGGCCAGTTCCAGCAGCAGCCTGCCGGTCTTGGCGGTCTCTTCGTCGGTCATGCCGGCCGCGGGCTCGTCGATGAGCAGCAGCTTGGGGTCCTGCAGGATGAGCATGCCGATTTCCAGCCACTGCTTCTGGCCGTGGGAAAGGTAGGCCGCCTGCATGGGCAGCGCGTCCTCGAGGCCCACGGTTTCGGCCACCTCCTCGATCCGGGCCCTGGCCTGGGGCGAAAGCGTGTAGAACAGGGAGCGCCATACCTTGCGGTCGGTCTTGAAGGCCAGCAGCAGGTTGTCGAAGACGGACAGGCTGCCGAACACGGAAGGCGTCTGGAACTTGCGGCCCACGCCCAGTTCCACGATCTGCTGCTCGTTCAGCTTGACCAGGTCCTTGCCGTCCATCATGGCGGTGCCGGTCTGGGGCTTGGTCTTGCCGCAGAGCACGTCCATGAAAGTGGTCTTGCCCGCGCCGTTGGGGCCGATGACCACGCGCAGTTCCTTTTCCTCCAGTTCGAAGTAGGCGATGTCCAGGGCCTTGAAGCCGTCGAAGGACACCATCAGCTCTTCCACGGCCAATATGCGCTTGCTCATCCGGTTACCTTCGTTGCCGATGTTACCTTCGTTGCCGATGTTACCTTCGCTTCCGACGTTACCTTCGCTTCCGACGTTACCTTCGCTTCCGCCGCCACCTTCTCTTCCATTGTCGGGGAGGTCTCGCCCCGCAGCGCGCCGGCTTCGGCCGGAGCGGATCCGCCGGGCGCGGGGCGCGGCGATTCGCGCCGCTTCAGCTTGGAGAAGGCTCCCGCGAAACCCTGGGGCAGGAACAGCACCACGATGATGAAGAGGAGGCCCAGGAAATACAGCCAGGTCCCCGGGAATTTGCCGGTGAGATAGCTATAGGCCAGGCTGACGCCGATGGCGCCCAGGATGGGCCCGCCCAAGGTGCCGCGGCCGCCCACCGCCACCCAGACGACCATTTCCAGGGACGCTTTCACGTCCATGCGGCCGGGGGTGATGATGCCGGTCTGGGGCACGTAGAGGATGCCGCCCACGGCGGCCGCCAAGGCGGCCGCGCAGAACGCGAAGAGCTTGTAGCGGGTCACGGGAAAACCCGTGAAGCGCAGGCGGTGCTCGCTGTCCCGGATGGCGACCAGGACTTTGCCCAGCTTGGAGCCGACCAGGTAACGCGCGGCGAAATAGGCCCCTGCCAATACGCAGGCGGTCAGGATGTACAGGCCCCGCTTGGTGGCGGGGTTGGCGAGTTCGAAACCCAGCAAGGTCTTGAAATCGGTGAGGCCGTTGGTCCCGCCCAGCATGGTTTCGTTCCGCAGGAAGATGAGCCACATGGCCAGGGCCAGGGCCTGGGTGATGATGGAGAAGTACACGCCTTTGATGCGGCTGCGGAAGGCGAAGAACCCGAACACCAACGCGAACAGCACCGGAACCGCCAGGGCCAGGAAGACGGCGACGGGGAAATGCCGGAACGGTTCCCAGAAGAGAGGCAGTTCCTTGACCTGGTTCCAGACCATGAAGTCCGGCAAGGCGCTGCCGTAGACGCTGGCGGTGCCCGTCTTGAGCAGCATGTGCATGCCGATGCAATAGCCTCCCAGGCAGAAGAATATCGCCTGGCACAGGGACAGGATGCCGGTATAGCCCCAGATGAGATCGATCCCCAGGGCGGCCAGGGCGAAGCAGAGATACCGCCCCATGAGATTGAGGTAGAGATCGGACACGATGCCGAAGGCGTTAAGCAGGGGCAGGCCCGCGATGGCGAAGGCCGAGAACGCCAGGGCGACCCTTTCCCTCCGCAGGAACGATTCAGGCATCTTCATTCCTGCCTTTCGCCGGGAACAGGCCGGACGGCTTGTTCTGCAGGAAGAAGATCACCAGGCCCAGCAACGCCACCTTGGCGTAAACGCTTTGCAGGAACGGCTCCAGGAACTTGTTGAGGGTGCCGATGCCCATGCCGGAGATCACCGTGCCCGCGAGCTTGCCCACGCCGCCGGTCACCACCACCATGAAGGAGTCCACGATGTAGTTCTGCCCCATGCCCGGGTCCACGTTGCCCACCTGGGTCAGGGCGCAGCCGGCCACGCCGGCGATGCCCGTCCCCAGGGCGAAGGTGAGGGCGTCCACGCGGCGGGTGGCGATCCCCAGGCAGGAACTCATGGCGCGATTCTGCGTGACCGCGCGGATCTTGGTGCCCAGGCCGGTCCTGTAGAAGGCCCAGCTCACGATCCCCACGATCAAGGCCGTGAGGAAGATGATGAAGATGCGGTTGTAGGGCAGCACCACCTGCGGGAAGATTTCCCAACCCTGGCTGAGCAGCCGGGGCGAGGAGACCGCGGTGAGATCGCCGAACAGGCTGCGGGCGGTCTGGATGAAGAGCAGGCTCAGGCCCCAGGTGGCGAGCAGGGTCTCCAGCGGGCGCCCGTACAGGCGCTTGATGATCAGCATCTCCACCACGATCCCCACGCCGCCCGCGGCCAGGAAGGAAAGGGGCAGGGAAACCGGCAGGAACCAGTCGAAATAGGCCGCCGGCGCGAATTTCTGGAAGGCGCCCTGGATGAGGAAGGTGGCGTAGGCGCCGATCATCATGAACTCGCCGTGGGCCATGTTGATGACGCCCATCAGGCCGAAGATGATGGCCAGCCCCAGGGCCATCAGGATCAGGATGGATCCCAGGCTCAGGCCGGTGAACAGGTTCTGGACCGCGCCGGTGAAGCTCTGGAAGGATTCGATATCGTGGATGGCCTTGGCCATGGCGAGGCGGACGTCCGCATCCGGCTCGTCCGGCGCGGCCTTGCCTTCCGTGCCGATCATGGCCTTGAGCTCGGGCAGCACGTTGACGGAATGGATGGCGCCCAATCGGGCCGCGGCGGCGGAGCGCACCGGAGGCTCCGGAGATTTCAGATCGATGCGGGCCAGGGCCTCGTCGATCATGTGGATGACGCCGGCGTCCTTTTCCGCGGCCAGGGCGGCCTTCAGGAGCGCGGACCGGGACGCGTCGCCGCTTTCGCCCAGGGACAGCGCGGCGGCCTTGCGCTTGCCGCGGTCGGGGCTTTTCAGATCCATGGCCGTGAGCACGGGCTGGATCAGGAGACGCACTTCGCGATCGGTTTCCAGTTCCACCAGGTCCACCAGCTTCGCCCGGACCGGCCCGCCGGAGGCGGAGCGGATCGGCTCCGCGGGGTAGACCTTCATCAGCGGGACCCAGGTTTCGTTGTCCTGCTGCTCTTCCGGCCCGCCGATGACCAGCATGGTCCTGGCTTCGCCGGCCTCGGGACCGGTGTATTCGTACACGTTGCCCTTGAACAGGTTCTGATAGAAGGATTGCAATCCTTCGTCCCCGGTGGCCAGGAGGGCTTTCACGGTTTCCGTGCGGGTGTCGGGGTTTTTCAGCAGGGTGTCCAACAGGACCGGGATGGAGACCGCGGCGGTTTCCGCGCGGGCGGAATCGGCGGCCGTCGCCGTCGGGTCTTCCGCCCCGGCGCGGAGCGGAGAGAGCGTCCATAATGCCGCCCCGAGCAAGGGGAGGATGGAAAGGCGAAGCATTCGGTTCCCTTGCGAAAGTTACGCCTCCGGCGCGGGGCGTCGGAGGCGGGAAAAAATACGGTGCGAGAGCGCCGGCGCGGCCGTTTCCGGCCGGCCGGCCCGGTTCCGGTTACTTGCCGGCCTTGGTGTAGGTGCCTTCGTGATCCACATGGTCGCAGCCTTTGTCGGGGCTGGTGTAGATGGACCAGGGCTCGGGGGCGACGAGGCCTTTGGACTTCCAGACCACCTTGAACTGGCCGTCCTTCTTGATCTCGCCGATGAGCACGGGCTTGTGCAGGTGATGGTTGCGTTCGTCCATCTTGACCATTCCGCCCGGGGCCTGGAAGGTCAGGCCATAGGCGGCCTTGCGGACCTTGTCCACGTCGAAGGAGCCGGCCTTGGCGGCCGCGGCGGCCCAGATGTTGACGCTGATGTAAGCGGCTTCCATCGGGTCATCGGTCACGCGCTTGTCGCCGCCGGGAAGGTTGTTCTTCTTGCAGAAGGCCTTGAAGGCCTGGGCGAACTTCTTGTTGCTGGGCGTCTCGACCGACTGGTAGTAGTTCCACGCCGCGAGGTGCCCGACGAGTGCGGAGGTGTCCATGCCGCGCAGCTCGTCCTCGGCCACGGAGAACGCCATGATCGGCGCGTTCTCCGAGCGCAGGCCCTGGTTGG